>JANMRV010000437.1:0-5594 GCA_031388685.1 Planctomycetota bacterium | reverse complement strand
CCGGGCACCTTGCGCTATTTCTCTTCGACTTCGCCGGGGATTTCGCGCGGCCACAGCTCCGGCGTGGAAGGTGCGTGGGCGCGCGCAAGATCCGCGACATGCACGGGCCAGACACGCACGCTTCCGTCTTCGGCGGCGCTGACCACGAGCCGGCCGTCGGGGCTGAATTCGGCGCAGGTGAGTGGACTGGATCCGTGTTCATAGCGCAGCCACGGAGTGCCATCGATCGTGCTGCCCAGCTGGGCGACGCCACCGCGCGTTGCCGTGAGAATGAAGCGGTCGTCCGGGCTGACGCGCAGGCTGGTGATCATGAGGTCCGTGCTCGGTTGCATCTGTTGCCACTTGACCGGGGCCGAGAGACCCTCCAGACGCAATAGCTGTGGCGCTTGATTGGCCGATGCGACCAGATCCGTCCCCACATTCATCAGAGCCACGTGCCCGAGCGGCCGGGTAGAGCGCTGCGCAATGAACTCTCCGCTCAAGGCATCCCATTCATGAATGCCCAAGTGGTCGCCACAGGTCATCAACCTCCGGTCATTCGCCGTGAACGCGACCAGGAAGACTTGCGCCCGGTAAACATTGTTCCGGCATTCGTCGAACGATGGGCCTTTCCCGCTCGCGCGGTCGATGATGCCCGCCCAACCATCGGCCGCGCCCCACGCCGCGCGTTGGCCGTCCTGTCCGATTGCCACTGTCCTGATCGCATGGCCTTTTCGATCGGCCGAGCCAAGAATCGAGCCCGATTGGGTTTCCAGCCAAAGCACGCGACCGTCGTCGAATCCAAGGCACACGTCGTCCCCGCTGCGCGAAACCAGCGCGGCGGAAAGACTGCCTCCATCTGCTGCGCGTATCACACGCGGCTTGTTCGAGGTCCGGTCGACGATGGCGATAGCCCCGCGCTGCGAGAGGCAGGCGATGCTGCAACCTTGATCCACGAACCACGCGCGCGCGAGCGGCCCTAAGCCGACATCGACCTTGCTGCTCAAAGTCCCGTCGCGCACGGATGAGATCCTGCACACACCGTCCACACCCGCGCTCAGGACGCATTGCGATGACGGATCGAACGTCGCGCTCTGCACGGCGCCGATATGCGGCTCGCAGGTCACGAGCTCGGGAATCGGATCGATCGTCCACAAGTGCGCGTGAGTGTCTCCGCTGACCGTCACAAAGCGTCGTGAGTCGGGGAGCCAGGGGATGCGGCTCACATCGGCGCCCGGCGCAGACGTCCGGAAACGCAGCACCGCATCTTCCGAGTTCCAGGCGCCGACCTTGCCGGCGTAATCCTGGGCGGCGATCCAGTGACCATCGGGGCTGAAAGCGAGCGCCATCACGGAGCGTTCCGAGAGGCCGGTCAATTCGAATTTTGCTGCGCCACTGCGCCCGTCGAACACTCTTGCCCCGCTCTCGAATCCGGCCGCGACGAGCCGGTCATCGGGGCTCACGGCGAGGCACCAGGCCTGGCCTGGAAGTCTTGCGCTCCAGCGTTCCTTTTGCGAGCGCCAGTCCCAGGCGCGCAGGGAGCCGTCGACCTCAGCCGTCAGGACGGTAGCGCCATCCTGCGAGAAACAGGCGGCACGCACCGGGCTCGAGTGGCCGACCAGCGTCGCAAGCAGCGCGCCTGTGCGCGCGTCCCACACGCGCGGATCATTGTCCGCGGTCTGGTCCGACGAGTCCGGGCGCGAATTTCTCGAAGTGAGCACGAACGAGCCCGTCGCATCGAAGCGGGCTTGGGTGAAATGGCCCGAGGGATCCGCAAACGAGCGCGTCAGCATGCCCGTCGCGAGATCGAAGATGCGCGCCTTGCCGTCGAGCGAGTTCGTGAGGATCTCGTGACCGTCGGGCGAGAACTCGCAGGAAGTCACTTTCTTGGAGTGGCCGCCAAGCGACTGCAGCAATTTGCCGGAAGTCGAATCGAACAAGCAAACGTTCGGTGGCTCGGCGCTGATGAAGAAGGAGTTCCCGTCCGGAGCAAAGCCGACCAAGACCTTCGTGCGCGAAACATCCACTTTCATGGGCTGGCTCCTGGCCAACGCGCGATGGGAGGCGATGTCGAAGACCAACCCCACGCCCCAGCTGGTGGGCATGAGCACCTTGCTGCCATCGCGGGACACATCGGCATCGCCCCACAATCTGTATCCATCCGTGCCGAAGGTGCGCTCTTCGTGCCGTTGCAGCAGTGCGCGCAGCAACGCCATGTTGGATTGGAAACCCGGGTCGCGGCGATCGGCTTCGATCGCGAGCGCGAGCGCGAGGCCCGGATCCGTGGCGAGCTGTGCCGCGCTTTTTTCACGACACTCGACGCCGAGCAATCTCGCGTTGGCCGCGCGGGCGCGGTTGCTTTGGGCTTCGACCCTGCCGAGCGTGTAGTTCAACGTCACGATCCACACGCACAAGGTCGCGAACAGCAGAGCCGACGCTGTGGCGATGCGCGGATGTTTTTGGCTCCAGCGCCGCGTGCGCACGAGCCAGCTCGCTCGCCGGGCGCGGATCGGCTCGTATTCGCGCACGCGGCGCAGGTCCTCGGCGAATTCCAGCGCGGTCGCATACCTGCGCAGCGGCTGGCGCTCCAGCGCAGTCGAGAGCACGATCCGCAGGTCCTCGCTGACGATGGCGTTCAGCTCGCGCGGATTCTTGTACTCGCCGCGCAGGATGCTCTGGAAAAGAGCCTCGCAGTGTTCGGCGACGAACGGACGCTGCAAAGTCAGGCATTCATACAAGGCGACGCCGAGCGCGTAGACATCCGCGCGGCGGTCGGCCGAGGAATGGCCTGATTCAAGCAATTCCGGCGCGAGGTAGGCCGGAGTGCCGAGCATGTCGTTGCTGCGCGTTAGGCTGGCGAACTCGGTGTCGTCGCCGCGGGCCAGGCCGAAATCGACGATCACCGGTTCGTCCGCCTCGGTCACGAGGATATTGGCGGGCTTGATGTCGCGGTGCACGACTCCGGCTTCGTGGGCCGCGTGCAGCGCCCGCGCGGTGCGTTCGAACACATGCAGCAGGCGTGCGAGCGCGGCGTAACCGAGCGGGTGAATGAAACCAGTCTGGTCGCCGCTGTTGCGCGCGGCCGTAAGCCTGTGCGCCAGGTCCAGGCCGTCGACGAAGCGCATCGCCAGATACGGGCGCTCCGCATCGAGGTCGGCTTCGTACACCGTGCACAGTCCGGGGTGATCGAGTTTCGCGATGACCTCGACTTCGCGTCGAAAGCGTTGCAGCTTGTCGGGAGTCAGGTTCGCGCGATTGAGCACCTTGAGCGCGACTTGCCTGCGCATGCGCGAGTCGATCGCGAGGTAGACGCGGCCCTGGCCGCCCTGGCCGAGTTCACGCTCGAGGACGTAATGGGCGAGGCGCGACTTGGGCTTGGCGGAATTGGGGCTCGCTCGCGGCGGCGGACCGCCGTTGAGCTCGGCGTACTTCGTCGCCACGAGCTCGGCGATGAGCGGGAAGAGCCGCTGATATTCCTCCACCGGCCGCGCGCCGCCGAAGGAGCGCTCCGATTGGAGCAGCAGCATGAACTCGCGCAAGGACTCAACCTGCTCGCGGGCCCGATCTTCATCCGAGGGAGCGGAGTCTTCTTGCTGGGTCAACGTTGAACGGGGAGCGGGCCAACCCCAATCTCAGTATGTCAGACGAACGCCGATCCCGGACCCCCAACGAGCAGCAAGGCCCAATCCTAGGCCGGAATACCGTACCAGGTTCGACTTCCGCGCCTGCGTCCCGCCCCGGAATACCGTACCAGGCTCGACTTCCGCACCTGCGTCCCGCCCCGAGCGCCGAGCACCGAACCTAGTTCGGCATCCCCGACAAGCGCGCTCCGCGCAGCGCGCCAAAGCTGGCCCTTCAACGGGCATTTTCGGCTCAAGCCAGCTGCGCGATGTGCCACACTCCTGTGGCGATCTTGGCCAGTGCCTGCTGGCGGCGATCGATTGCCTCTGGATTCCAGTCCGGAAATTGAGCGGGAATCTTGCTGGTCAACGTGAACTTGCTCGACTCGTAGACCTTGCACTTCGTCGCATAGTCCGCATTGCCCACATCGCGATTGGGCGAGGTGGCGAGCAAACTGAGATTGCCCAGCCGGTGAACCATGTCCTCGATCCGATCATCTGGAAAAGCTTCCCAGCCCGCACCCGGATGTTCGGGGAGCACGTGTTCGACCGATAAGGCCGGGTCGTTTGAATCGGGCCTCGACCCGTCAATCTGCCGCTCCAGATGGCAGAAGATGTAACGCACAATCTTGCGGTTGCGCGACGCCGATGTTCGAAACGATTTGTCTGCGAATGCCGCGCGGAATCCTTCATCGGAAACGTAGACGGCGCGCAGCGCTTCCAGCACTCCTCGTCCGTCGCCGATGTTGCCGGAGGAGAGGCCCAAAGCCGCCGCGTGGTAGGCGCTCTCCTGATCCGCCGTGTGGTAGCCCCCGATGACGTTGTATCGGAATGAAATCGTGACGCAGGAGGCGAGCACCGTCTCGAAGTCGGCGTCTTTCAGGACGCGCTTCGCCGCAAGCAGTAACGCGAGCGGCTGGCGCACATTGAACATGCGCAGCACCTGCGCGTGCTCACGCCAACTTGACGGCCAGCCGGGATGCTCGGGCTGGGTCAATTCGAGATAGGTTTCCACGTCTTCGTCCATCTGCCGCAGCAAATCGAAGACCTCCTGCCGTTTGGTGATCTTGCCGCGAATCACCTTGAACAGCTCGGACTGTCGAGTGGCGGAGTGACGGCTGTTCCAGTGAACGCGAAGAAATTCAGGCAAGCTCTCAGCGCCCAGGCGCCCTACGAGGGATTCCCAGCGATCTTCCAGCGCAGTCAACTCGCGCTCATGCTCTTCGGCGCGATGCAGCACCGAGAACAAGTAGTTCTTGAGCAGGTCGGTGGCCGAGAGGCGCACGCCGCGGGCGTTGAGAGTCTCGAAGACCTTGTAGGCATTCAGCTCGTCGGTGACGGTGATGACCGTGAAAAAGAGCTTGTCGCTCATGCTGTCGACGAGCTGCGCGAGCGCCATCCCGCGCTCATGGGGCGCGCTGGCCTTCACATGGGCGGCAATCCGCCTGTCGAACCATTCGAACGCGTGTCGAAGCGCGTGTTCCGAAGCCTTGAACCCGCGTTGAGGCAGCACAGCCACCAGCGGCACGATATAGGTCTGGTAGTAGCGGTCGTTGTTGCGATTCAGTGTCAGCTTGGAACGCCCCACCAGCGACACGGGGTCGAGGTATCCGACATAGGCCTGACGAAGCTGATCCAGCCGCTGGCGATTGCGCTCCGCGTCCATCCCCTGATCAATGAGGCGCTGCAGTCCCTTGAGCGAGGCGAGCACGATCAGGCTGAGTGTCGTCAGCCGTTGCTGACCGTCGATGACATCGAACGTCTTGTCGTCGGAGGATTGGAGCACGAGGTAGCCCATGTAGTGCGAGGGCTCGCCGCCCGGCGCCATGGTCCCTTGGATGTCCAACCACAAGTCCTCCCATTCAGTTTCGGTCCAGCTGTAGTCGCGCTGGAACGGCGGAACACGATAGGTCAGTCCGTTGCCGAGGAGCTTTCGGAACGTGTTGTTCTCTGTCTTGAAGTTGGTGGCAGCCATGATCTCGAGCAGTTCGCGCA
>JANMRV010000412.1:0-10121 GCA_031388685.1 Planctomycetota bacterium | reverse complement strand
TCGCGCCCGCGGGCGCGCCGCTGCAACCGCTGGATATCGTGGTCGTCGCGCCCGGAACGATCAGCGGGCGGCTGGTGGATGCGCAGCACGCGCCGGTCGTCGGTGCTGTCGTATTCAGCCGACCGCGCCGACCTTGGTACGACCATTGGGGGCAGTGCGTGACCGACGAGGAGGGCGGGTTCCTCTTGCCGAACTTGCCTGCGGGCCCGCAGGTGCTGCAGTGCACGCTCGATTACAAGGGTGGGTTTCTGATGCAACAGGACAGGGATTTCCCCGTCGTGGTCGAGCCCTTCGCGCACGTGGACGTCGGCGAATGCATGCTTGCGGGAGCGGCGCCCTGCAGCGGCCTCGTGCTCGGATTGGGCCATCCAGGTCAGTCCATGATCCGCATCGACCTATTGCAGGGCGAGCGGTCACAACAACGTGGCATGCGCGAAGGTGGCGGATTCAAGTTCACTGGCGAACCCGGACCCGCACGAGTCGTTGTCATCCTGAAGAGTGATTGGGACGCGGGACGCACGATCCTCGAACGCGATGTCGTGCTGCCGTGTGAAGGCCTCGAGCTGGACGCCACGGACCTCTTGAGCACGCTCACGTTCCGTTTGGCCGAGCCTCTCGAACCGACAGCCATGATCTCCGCGCACTTCTACAACCACGCGCTGGACTCGCGCGAAGGCTGGCCTGCCTGGGAGGGTGCGTTGTCGTGTTACGAACTCCAGGCCACCGAAGGCGCCTACCGCGTCGATGCCGTGCCCGCGGGGAGCTACCGCCTGGAACTGCAGGGGCCCAAGGGTCTGGCAAGTTGGGTCGGTGAAGTGCGGGTCGACGCCGGGCACGTGCAAGATCTGGGCGCCTTGACTCTGGGAACAGGATCGTTGGAGGGCACGCTCGCCCCGATCGAAGGCCCGACGGAAGTGTTCGTCGTGCGCCGCGTGCCGGGAGCCTTCGGACGCGGCGCGTTCGGAGACGATCATTTCGACCGGCGCAGCACGACCTTGAATGCGAACGGGAGCTTCCGTTTCGAGGGCCTGCCCGCGGGACTTTGGTGCGTCACCGCAAACTGTGGTGGCGCGGAATTGACCGACGGTGTGCTCGCGGATCTGCACGTCGGCCAGAGCGAGCGTGTGGAATTGCATGCCTCCAGGGCCGGCACGATCCATTGCCGTGTGCTGCATGGCGGCGTCCCGGTGGTTGGCGCGATAGCGGAGTACTCGTTTGCCGTCGAGAGCTCGATGCGCCCTTTCTTCGAACTCAACCCGATGACTTCGGCGAGAGCCTCGGATGCCGAGGGCCGAATCGACCTGGGGACCTTCTTCCCGGGGACCTACAAGATCTCCGTCAGCGCCGGGGAGTCCCGCCTCACGCGCAGCGTCGAGATCGCCTGGGGTCAGCAACTGGAATTGGAGTTCGACAGCGCCTGGCCCGAAGTCCAGATCACGCTGGATCTGCCTGCGGATTGGCTGGCCCGGTTGTGGGGCATCAGCTACCACGCGTTGGACCTCGAGGGCCCCGCAGCTGGACTTGAAGTCAGCGCTCGCCGGCAGGGCACGAACGTTTTCGTGCTGCGCGCGCCGCCCTCGCGGGGCTACGTCGAACTCAAGTTCCAGCAGGGCCCTGCTGAGGACTGCATGCAATGGCCACTCACGCTTCGCGCCGAACAGTCGCGGATCGAATTGAAAATGCCGACGGGCGAGATCTTGTTGCGCATGCCTTCCCAGGTCGGCAGGTCCGCGTGTCCCGCTCTCGCTGTGATCGAACTGTCCACCGGCAAGATTCCGATGCGCGACGTGGAATTCACCCAGTGGCCCTTGGAGCCCCTGGGCCCAGGCCGCTGGCTTGCACGAGGCATTCCAGCGGGAGCAACGCTGCGTCTGCAGCCAGGCGACCAGCGCACCGCCTTTGGAACGCCGGCCAAGCTCGTGCACTTCGAGTCCGGCCGAGTCGAAGTCTCGTGGCCGTGAAGAAACAGGTCTAGTTCGGCACGCCGGGATGCGCGGCCGGAGCCCGTCGTTCCGTTCCTGGGGCGAGCGGGGGCCAGCGCGATCTGGCCAGCGAGCACCTCGCTCACACTCTCTCCGCGACGGCGCTAGCAGCCCGTTGAAAAAGTCCCGTCGCGAGGGCGAGCGCGGGAAGGCGAGGCAAGGAGCGCGACAGAAAATGGCGCGGAAGCGGCCTTCCTGGCCGCTGAGCACCATTTTCCGAGCGCGACGCGGCATCGCCGAAGCGCGCTCGGCCGCAGCAGGGACTTTTTCAACGGGCTGCTAGTACTACTGTGTCACGAAAAGCCGGGTCGCATGACGCCACAGGACGCGCAATATCCGAGCACTTGTAGCAAGTTGCGCATCACGCGTACTCGGAAGCTTGCGACCGAAGTCGGTTCATGCCGCTCCACTCGCACGGGGAGAGCCGCGCGGGCGGAAACCTTTGGGAATTTTAGCCGGCGTGAGGAAGGCAACAGGCTGAGGGGGGGAAAGCCGAGCACGCTCGGCGGCAAGGAAGCAGTAGGCCGCGATACATAACGCGCCGTGATGATGAAAGCCTCTCCAGCTGCGCCCTTCGTAGTGGTCGAGGCCGATCTCGCTCTTGAGTTCCTGGTAGTCGCGTTCGATGCGCCAGCGCAGAGTGACCAAGTTCACAAGATCGTCGAGCGATGCAGAAGCCGGTGTGTTCGACAGCCAGAACTTGTTGGGCTTCTCCTCGCCATTTTTCCACTCGATCAAGAGCCACTCTTTCGCTCGCATATCAGCGCGCAGGTAGTCGCGATGCGCAGAGGTGA
This sequence comes from Planctomycetota bacterium, assembly GCA_031388685.1. Classification (GTDB taxonomy): domain Bacteria; phylum Planctomycetota; class UBA1135; order UBA1135; genus JADJQU01. The sequence goes on along the minus strand of JANMRV010000412.1, from coordinate 7,345 downwards.
CACGCAGACGAGCGAAACGTGAACGCATCGCACCCTTCGTTCCTTGGCGCCAACTCACGGACTTCCACGTAGACTTGGGCAACGATTTGGCTAACGCTTCAACCGAAATCGGTCGGTGTGCATCGTCCCTGCGCAGCAGCGTTGCTGGCCGACCCTTTCCACTCCAGCGCTTGGGTGGCAGCGGATGGTTGCCTGGCGTCCACACGCTCGTCGCGCCTTTGACGGCCACGGCGTAGCTCAGACCCAGATCGGCGATGCCCTCGCGGAACGCGGTGGCATCGCCATAGCCGGCATCGGCCACGACCGGCGCCCTGGGCAATTCGTCGGCCACCATGCGGCGCATCTCTTCCAACGCGATCCGCCACTTGGGCTGGAACACGATCTCCTCGGGAACGCCGACCTCTTCGCGACGCGCCCGATCCTCGGCCCACTCCTCTGGAAGATACAGCCGATAGGCAGCCGGAATGCTCATGGTCGGATTGGCCAATGAAACGCTGACGGCAACCTGGCAGTTGTCCTGCTTGCCCAGGATCCCGCAATACTGGCGCGCAACTCCCACCGATTTCGTGCCTTTCTTCGGGATCCCTGTGTCGTCGACGATCCAAACTTGGACCGGACCGTGACGCTCGAAGGCTTCTAGCGCGTGAGCTCGGGCTCGCTCCAACATGGCGCTCTCGTCCCAGGGAGCACTGGCCACGAAGTGGTGCATCGATTGGTGGCGAGCCGAGACGCGTCGCGGTTCGATACGCGCAGCCATCGGCTCAACGCTCTTGCGATCACCCGGCAGCAGCAACCCCGTCAGGTACGCACGCAACGGCTCACGACGATCGGCATGGCCCAACGCCTGTGCCAAGCCATCGACGAAGGACGCGAACCGATTCCCCTCGAGCCTCTGTGAGTGACCCATGGCACGGAATGGTCGCAGACTCAGCCGGGCGCTTCAATATTCGTGACACAGTAGTATTAGCGCGCCTTGCGCAGGTAGGGGATGCGCACTTCCGGGTGTACCGGATCGTCCAACTGGACGACTACGCTGCCTGAGAAGGCCGCGGAAGTCTGCGGCGGACGATTGCAGGTCAGTTGCACCATCCAGTTCTCGCTGCGGCCCCCCGCGTCCGGTTCGATCGCAATGGCGCTCGCTCGGAACGACTCCGCCTGCGGGCCCTCGACGCGCACGGCGGTGACGAAAACGCGATTGCCGGCGACCAGCGAGCGCAATTTCACCGCGCCCGCGCCGGAGTTGGGCTCCAGCTGCTCCGGCACGCTGAACAGCATCGGTTCGGCGATGATGTCCTCGACGCCGATCGCCTGCACCGGGATTTCCAGAGGCCGGCCCTCGCCCTGGCCATCCGCTCCCGTGGTGGCGAGCACGATCGAACGCAGCTGCGTTCCACGCCCGATGGGCGGGAACCAGCGCACGTTCAGACGCCACATCATCGAGCCGATCTGCTCGGGCGTTTCAAGGGCGACGTCCATGTTGTCGGGTTTCGACAGCACGCCAGTGATCAGCTCACCCGTGCCCAGGGCTTGCGTGATCTGGGTTTTTCCCTGGGCGATGCCGCCAATGGGCACCCGGCCAAGATTGATGATCTTCGGGATGACCCAGAAGGGCATCTCGACGAACATGTGCACTTCGAGCGTCTTGGATGGATCGACCTCGGAGTCTGTCTGGATGCGCACGATCACGCGCTTGACCGAGTTCGGACTGGGCACGACCTTCGACTCGACGTGCAGAGTGATCTCGAGGATCGCGTCCTTGGGCAGCATGAACGGCTGCTCGCCAAAGATCATCGGTCCCTCGACGCGAACTCCCTGATCATCCGTGTAGGCCAGTCTGGTGCTGGTGCATGAGCAGCCCGCGCTGACCTGGCTGATCGCAACCGGGCGGCCCTCGGCGTTTTTCATGCGCACGACGTGTTCGCGTACCTCGCCGTACTGCATCTGCCCGAGATCGATGTCGTAGTCGCGAGCCGGATTCCGTGGATCCAGGATCACGAGACCGCCTGGTTTCGAGCAGGCCACGGCAAGCAGGGCCGTGAACAGCGCCGTCAGGATCGTCAGTAGACCCATGCCGCGGCGCTGTGCGGCCGGTCGGGGTGTGTGCGGGGCGTGGCTGTTGAGCATGAAAGGCGGCGAGATTGGACGAAGCGCGCCACTGTTTCTATCCGCATCCGCGGGGCGCGTCACGCAAGCTTGGAACTTCTGCCCCGGACAGCGACAATGGTTTCATGAATCCTTCGACGCACAGCTCTGGAATTGCCGTTCACGCTCCGGGGACCCTGGGGGCGGCCGCGAACACCGACCGTGAGATCTGGGACGCGGTCGCGCTGGAGCACGGCCGCCAGGAGCGCCAGCTCGAGCTGATCGCCAGCGAGAATCACACTTCGCGCGAAGTGATCGCGGCCATGGGCAGCGTGTTGACGAACAAGTACGCCGAGGGTTATCCGGGCAAGCGCTATTACGGCGGCTGCGAGCACGTCGACATCGCCGAGAACCTCGCGCTCGAGCGCGCGAAGCAGCTTTTTCACGCCGAAGAGGCCAACGTCCAGGCGCACTCCGGCACGCAGGCCAACATTGCGGCGCTGATGGCGCTGGTCACGCCGGGCTCCAGGATCTTGGCCATGTCGCTCGACCACGGTGGGCACCTGAGCCACGGTCACCCGAAAAACTTTTCGGGCGTGTTCTACGAGTTCCAGAGTTACGGAGTCGAGAAGCACGACGAGCGCATCGACATGCAGCTCGTGCGTGAGAAGGCGCTGGCCTTCCGGCCGAGGCTGATCATGGCCGGCGCGTCGGCCTATTCGCGCACGCTGGATTTCCCGGCCTTTCGCGCCATCGCCGACGAGGTCGGCGCGAAGCTGCTCGTCGATCAGGCGCACATCGCCGGCCTGGTCGCCGGTGGCGTCCACCCAAGCCCGGTTCCGTATGCGGACGTGGTGACGATGACCACGCACAAGACGCTGCGCGGACCGCGCGGCGGCTTGATCGTCTGCAAGCAGGCGGAGATCAAGGCGATCAACTCAGCGGTCTTCCCCGGCGGGCAGGGCGGTCCGTTCATGCACGTGATCGCGGCCAAGGCGATCGCGCTGCGCGAGGCGCAATCGCCGGCCTTCGCGCATTACGCGGCGGCGGTGGTCGCCAACGCGAAGGTGCTCGCGGACACGCTGACCGAGCGCGGGCTGCGCATCGTTTCCGGCGGCACGGACAATCACTTGATGCTCGTCGATGTGACCAAGGTCGGCCTGGTGGGCAAGGACGCCGAGCTGCTGCTGCACGCGGTCGATCTGACCTGCAACAAGAACCTGATTCCCTACGACCAGAATCCGCCCTCGAAAGCCTCGGGCATTCGGCTTGGGACGGCGGCGATCACGACGCGCGGGCTTTCACAGGACCACATGCGCACGATCGGGCGCTGGATCGCGGACGTGCTGGCGAGGCCGACGGATGAAGGCCTGAAGACCCGCGTGCGCGGCGAAGTGGCGGAGCTGACGCGCGCGTTCCCGATCTATCGCTGAAACGGCTAGCGGTTGTAGCCGAGCGCCTTGACGATCTTGAAGACTTCGCTCCAGCTCGGGAACGGGCGGCGATTCGAGCGCTTGTAGTCGTCGATGGCGGTGATGAACGCCATGACTTCGCTGGAGAGTTCGCAGGGCGCGTCCGGTGAGCCCTGATGCTCTTTTCCGGATTTCACGTCCGGCAACTTGGGGGCCTTCGCGACGGGCGCGTCCGGCTGCGACTTAAGCATCTTCGACTTGCCGGCGGGCTGCTTCTTCGCGGCTTTCACGCGTTCGGTCGCGGGCGATCTGCGTGGTGCGGACTTCGACGATTGCTTGGCTCTCATGGTGGGGCGCGTTGTGCAGCGGAGACGGACGGGGCTCAGCGAACATCGGCCCGTGCGGGCGGCACTCTTGAGCCCCAGCGCGAAGTTCGCGAACGCCATCCGCGAGCCGCAAGCGGTCTCAGACGCTGCGGCCGCCGCGCTGCAGGGCCGCGACCACGCTCGCTTCGTCGGGCCGCTCGATCAAGCCGACCTCGGTGACGATGGCCGTCACCAGGCGCGCCGGCGTCACATCGAAGGCCGGGTTGTAGACGCGCACACCCGGCGGCGCCGTGCGAGTCCCGAAGCCTTCGGTGATCTCGCTCGCTTCGCGCTCCTCGATCGGAATCTTCGATCCGTCGGCGATGCAGGGATCGAAAGTCGACAGCGGCGCGCAGACGTAGAACGGGAGCTTGTGCTCGCGCGCGAGCACAGCGACCGAATAGGTGCCGATCTTGTTGCACACATCGCCGTTGCGCGCGATGCGATCGGCGCCCACGAAGACCGAATGAATCTTGCCTTCGAACATCACGCGGCCGGCCATGCTGTCGCAGATCAGCGTCACGTCGATTCCAGCTTGCATCAGCTCCCAGGCCGTCAGTCGCGCGCCCTGCAGGAGTGGGCGTGTTTCATCGACGAAAACGTGCACGCTCTTGCCCTGATCCTTGGCGACGTAGATCGGTGCGAGCGCCGTGCCGTAGTCCGCGGTGGCCAGTCCGCCGGCGTTGCAGTGCGTGAGCACCGTCTGGCCGTGGCCGATCAGCGTCGCGCCGACTTCGCCGATGCGCCGGCAGATCGCGCGGTCTTCTTCGAAGATGGCGTGGGCTTCCTCGAACAGGCCCGCGATGATCGAGTCGGCGGTGGCGCGCAGCGTGTGCTCGCGCCTGGCGCGCGCGACCATGCGCTCGAGCGCCCAAAAAAGATTGACGGCGGTCGGTCGCGAGCGAGCCAGGATCGCCGCGGTTTCCTCGGTCAGCGTCACCAGCGCCTGGGCGCTGGAAGCGCTCGCCGTCTGTACGCCGAGCAGGATTCCATAGGCCGCCGCGACTCCGATGGCGGGCGCGCCGCGCACGGCGAGGCGCCGGATCGCGTCGAACATTTCGGCGACGCTGGAAAGTTCGACGTAGCGTGTCTCGAGCGGCAAGAGCGTCTGCTCGAGAATCCGCGCGCGCCCTGGACGGCCGCCCTCCCAACGAATGGTTTCGACGGCCATGCGGATTACGACAGTTTCGCCTGCAGCGCGCGGTCCTTGGCGAGCACCTTTTCAGCTTGCCCCGCGCGGAAACGCACCAATTTCGCCGCCAGCGCCTTGTCGCCGAGCGCCAGGATGCGCGCCGCGAGAATCGCCGCATTCACCGGACCGCCGACGCCGACACCGAGCGTGCCGACCGGCACGCCGCCAGGCATCTGCACGGTCGCGAGCAGCGCGTCCAGACCGCCCAACGGCGGATTGTCGATCGGGATCCCGAGCACCGGCAGATCCGTGTGCGCCGAGACGACACCTGCGAGGTGCGCCGCGCCGCCGGCCGCGCAAAGCAACACGCCCACGCCGCGGCCGGGAGCCGCTTCGACGAAAGCGATCACCGCCGCCGGCGTGCGGTGGGCGGAGAGCACGCGCACTTCGCACTCGATGCCGAACTCCTTGAGCTGGGCGACGCACGGCTCGAGGCGCGGAAAATCGGAGTCCGAGCCCATCAACAGCGCGACTTTCATGCTCAGACTCCCTCGGGGCTGCGGCCGGTGATTTTCTTGCAGATCTCCAGGTAGCGATCCGACGTGCGTGCCAGGATCTCTGGCGCAATTTTCGGCGGCGGCGGTTCCTTGTTCCAGGGCTGCTTTTCGAGCCAGTCGCGCAGGATCTGCTTGTCGTAACTCGGCGGATTCTGTCCAGCCTTCCAATGATCGGCCGGCCAGAAGCGCGAGCTGTCCGGTGTCAACGCTTCGTCGATCAGGATCACTTTGCCGTCGAGCAGACCGAATTCGAACTTCGTGTCGGCGAGCAGGATGCCGTGCCTGGCCAGGATCTGCGACGCGCGCTCGAAGAGTGCCAGCGAAGCCGAGTGGGCCGCGTCGAAGACCGTCGCGCCGACGCGCTCGCGCGCTTCCGCCGGCGAGAGCGGCAAATCGTGATGCTCTTCCTTGGTCGTCGGCGTCAGGATCGGCTGCGGCAGACGCGACGAAAGCTCGAGTCCCGCGGGCAGCGGAATCGAGCACACGCTGCCGCGCGCCTTGTACTCCTTGTAACCGGAGCCGGCGAGATAACCGCGAACGACCCACTCGACCGTGGTCGGCACGGCCTTGCGCACGACCATGATTCGGCCGCGCAATTCGTCCTTGAGTTTTGCGTCGAGACCCGGCACGTCCTCGACGGAAGTCGAGACGAGGTGGTTCGCGATCACGTCGCGCGTGTTCTCGAACCACCAGGCCGAGATCGCGGTCAGGACGCGGCCCTTGTTGGCAATGCCTTCGGACATGACCACGTCGAAGGCGCTGACGCGATCGCTCGTGACGAACAACAGGTGGCGCGCGTCGATCTCGTAGATGTCGCGGACTTTTCCGCTGGCAACCGCGCGCAAGTGGGAGATGGTCTTGGCGCGGCCCAGGTAGACGGCGGTGGTGCTCATTTGGCCTAGGAAAATGGGTTCCAAGACCGCGCGACTCGACAGGCGGCGAAGCGCGCGATCTTCGGGGTGTGGGGGGTGGCGAGTATGACCCACGGAACAGGCGGCTACAATCTCCGGCGTGAGCCCCAAGCGCTGCGGCCTGCGGCCGGGAAAACCCCTTTGCGGCGCGCAGCGCGTGCCCGCCTCGAAGTCGCTTGCGCAGCGCTCGCTGTTGATCGCGGCGCTGTGCGGCGACACGACAATCATCGGCGGGCTTCCGGCGCAGGATGCGAGCGGAGAGGACGTGCTTGCGGCGCGCCGGTTGATCCAGGCGCTTGGCGCGCAGCTGGAAGAGCAGGCCGATGACAGTCTCTCCGTGCGAGGCCTGGCTCCGGGGCCGTCGCGGGGCTGGCGCAACGCGGCGAATCTCGAACTGGGCGAATCGGGCACGCTGGCGCGCCTCGCGACCGCCGCGGCCGGATTGTGCGGACGCGCCGGCGAAGAGCTGAGCTTCCAGGCGAGTGGTTCGCTGCTCGCGCGCTCGAGCCCGGCCTTGTTCACGGCACTCGCGAGCGCAGGTGTCGGGTTCCATTTCAGGGGCCGGGCCCACGGTTGGCCGCTGTTGCTGCGGCCCATCGGACCACCCTCCATGCTCGCGATCGAATCGCCCTCCTCGAGTCAGGAGGTCAGCGCCTTGCTCGTCGCCGCCGCGGCCTGGCCCGATCCGATCGAGATCGTCGTGCGCGGGAAAATCCCCAGCCGGGCCTATGTCGAAATGACGATGGCGATGCTGTCACGCTTCGGCGTGCGGATCGAGACCTCGATCGAGGGCGAGCGCGAGTGTTTTCTGGTTCGCGGTCCGCTGCGCGCGCCGGAGCAACCCATCCAGGTCGAGCCCGATGCCAGCGCCGCCGCGGTCTTCTTG
>JANMRV010000286.1:0-2612 GCA_031388685.1 Planctomycetota bacterium | reverse complement strand
ACAGTTCGGCGGCCACAGTCGGCGAAGTCCCCGCGGCAAATCCGCCGACGATCAATACTTTTCCGCTTGGAAGAACGCTGGCGGTGTGGCTGTGTCGCAGCGTATTCAGGCGGGGCAGTGGCGAGAAGCGCTCCGTGTCGGGAGCGTAGATTTCGGCACCCTGCGCAGCGCTTTCTTCCGTCGTGAACCCACCTACGATCAGCACTCGGCCATCACGCAGCGTGCTGGCCGAGTGCGCCATTCGCACGGCGCTCATCGCCGCCGTTGCCGTCAAGCTACCGGCGGACGTCTCGCCTTGGCGCGTGTCGTGCTTGGGAACGATTTCAGCGGCAGTGACCGCGAGTTCGTCCGCGCACGAGGCAACGAAGAGCGCGAGCGATGTGGCCGCGGCCGCGAGCAGACGTGGTAGGAGCGGAGCGATTGACATGGCACCATTTCCAGCACAGGGAAACGCGGATCCGATTGAAGTCGAGCGCATCCTTCGATGCCGCTCGCACGAGCCGAGTCTACATGCCGGTTCGCGCGTCGGTACCGGGCAGGCTGGCGCATCCACATCGATTTCACAGGTGCGCCTGCGCAGACCCCACCCTGGTTCCAGGGAGGCCCTCCGACGACAGGCCTATGCAGGCTTTACACGCTTTGCACCGTTGCTTCGTGCCAGCGCTCCTACCCCGTGCCCAATCGTTCGTCGCCCGCGAAGTGACGAGTTCCAGAATCGAACGCAGCCAGACTCGGGAGCAGGCACTGCACGGCAGCTCGTGATGTCGAACGGGCTGACGCCTGCGAATGGGAGCGGATCGGCGATCGCTCGCACGGAGGCCGGAGGAGTTGCGGGCAGAGTTGACCGCTCTGCGCGAAGGCCTGTGCGTGCAGCGAATAGCCTGCGGGGGAGAGACCGTTCCAAGCGCCTGTCCACACTAGCAGAAATCGCTCTCTTCCAATCCCGACGCCGGGGCCCAAGCGGACTTCTGATTGCGAGCCATTCCACATGGCAAGCCGCCGATTTGTGGTCCAAGATGTCGGCCTCTTCTTAGACACGTAGAGTCCCAATGAAAACGAACTCCATGGCCCGCCCCAAGACCCTCGGTGAACTCCAGCAGAGCGGCTGGCGGCCCCGCAGTGTGAAGCGCGAGATGCGCGAAAATCTGATCGCGCGACTTCATGAGAAACGCCCGCTTTTCCCCGACATCATCGGCTATGACCGCAGCGTCATTCCCCAAGTCCAGAACGCGGTCCTGTCAGGTCACGACTTCATTCTGCTCGGCTTGCGCGGCCAGGCGAAGACACGCATCCTGCGCAGCCTCAGCGAATTGCTCGATGCGGAATTGCCGGCGATCGAGGGCTCGGAGCTCAACGAAGATCCCTTTGCGCCGATCACGGAGGCCAGTCGGCGTCGCGCGGCCGAAATGGGCGCCGACCTCGCGATCCGCTGGATCCCGCGAGCGCAGCGCTACCACGAGAAACTTGCGACGCCCGACGTCACGATCGCGGATCTGATCGGGGACATCGATCCGATCAAGGCCGCGACACGCAAGCTCCACTTCGCTGACCCCGAAGTGTTGCACTACGGCATCATTCCGCGCTCCAACCGCGGTATCTTCGCGATCAACGAACTGCCCGACCTCTCGGCGCGCATCCAAGTCGGACTGCTGAATATCCTCGAGGAGGGCGACATCCAGATCCGTGGTTTTCCGCTGCGCCTGCCGCTGGACATCTGCTTGGTCTTCAGCGCGAATCCCGAGGACTACACCAATCGCGGCAGCATCATCACGCCGCTGCGCGACCGCATCAGCTCGCAGATCCTGACTCACTACCCGCGCGCGATCGAGGACGCCATGAAGATCACGGCTCAGGAGGCCTGGGTCGAGCGCGAGAGTTGCGTCAACGTCGTCGTGCCCCAATGGCTGCGCATGCTGATCGAAGAAGTTGCCTTCCAGGCGCGCGCCTCAGAACTCGTCGACCAGTCCAGCGGCGTCAGCGCGCGAGTCACGATCGCGCTCCTGGAGAATACGATCTCGAACGCCGAGCGACGCGCCTTCGCTGCCGGCGAAGTTCTCACGGTGGCGCGCGCCTCCGACGTTTTCGCCGCGAGCCCTGCGGTCACCGGCAAGATCGAGCTCGTCTACGAAGGCGAGCGCGAAGGCGTGCAGGCCGTGTCCGTGGCGCTGATCGGCAAGGCCGTCAAGGCGGTTTTCGCGCGACATTTCCCGGACGCTTACCCCGCGGGCGACCAGGCCGGCGACGCCGAGAGCCCGTACAAACCGGTGCTGGAGTATTTTACGAACGGCCGGGTGCTTGACCTGTCCGACGCGACCAGCGACGCCGAACTTGGGCGGCAGTTACGCCAGATTCCTACGCTCGAGGCTTTGGCCAGCCGTCAGCTCGACGCCAAGACCTCCGGTGAACAGGCCGCCGCCATGGAATTCGTGCTCGAGGGTCTGCACCAGTCCCTGCTGCTCGCCAAGGATGAGGTTTCCGGCGGACGCAGCTACCGCGACATGTTCGAAGACATGGTCAAGGGCCTCAAACTGCCGAAGGGCAAGCCGAAGCCGCCGGCGCGCGGCAAGTAGGCGACGGACCCTATGGACTACCGGTTTTCACAGCACGACCCG
>JANMRV010000279.1:0-1887 GCA_031388685.1 Planctomycetota bacterium | reverse complement strand
GTCTGGAAACACGGCCAGATTGCCGACATCGAGCGGAAACTTGGAGAGCTGCACAGGCTCGCCGCCGTCGACCGGCATGCGCCAGACCTGGCTCGAGCCTGAGCGCGTCGACAGGAACACGAGGCTCTTTCCATCGGGCATCCAGCGTGCGTTGACGTCGGAAGCAGGATTGGACGTGAGCTGCCTCGAAGACGATCCGTCGCGTGCCGCGATCCACACATCGCTGCGGCCCTTGTTCGCCGCGAGATCGGTCGTGCGCAAGTTGTAGGCGACCCATTTGCCGTCAGGCGAGACCTGCGGATCGGAGATGCGATCCAGGGCGAGCATGTCGTCGATCGAGAACGGGTGCTTGTCCTGCGCGAATGCCATCGGGACGAACAACAGGACAGCGAGGCTGGTGAGCGTGAGTTTCATGCGCGATCTCCTTCGAAGGGGGTGGCGTAGGATAGGGTTCGTCCCCGTCGCTCGAAAGCCCGCCCGACCCAGGAGATTGCAAGTCGCGTGTTGCGTCCCGTCTCGAACCCGCCGAATCCATGGAGTTCGACGCACGTCGATTGGCTCGGCGAGCCACCCGACGCGCGGATCCACGTTTACGAGGAAACAGCCAAGTCGATCCTGAGCGAGAACGACTCGCCGGACATTCCGTTCCAGTGGACGCTCAATCCCTACCGCGGCTGCCAGCACGCCTGCGCGTATTGCTACGCGCGGCCGACGCACCAGTACTTGGGCTACGGTGCGGGCACCGACTTCGACACGCGCATCGTGGTCAAGACCAACGCGGCGGAGTTGCTGCGCAAGAAACTTTCGTCGCGCGCCTGGAAGCGCGAGCCGATCTCGTTCTCGGGCGTCACTGATTGTTATCAGCCGCTCGAAGCTTCCTACGGAATCACGCGCGCCTGCCTCGAAGTCTGCGTCGAGTTCGCGCAGCCGATCGCGTTGATCACGAAGAGCGCGCTGGTGCGCCGCGACATCGACGTGCTTGCGCGCCTGTCGAAGAAAGCCGCGCTGCGCGTGTTCCTCTCGATTCCTTTCGCGCACGAAGCGACAGGACGAGCCATGGAGCCCTGGGCCAGCGCGCCCACGACGCGTTTCGCCACGTTGCGCGCGCTGGCCGATGCCGGTCTCGACACCGGAGTCGCCATCGCACCGCTGATTCCGGGCCTGAACGAATCCGACATCCCCGAGATCCTCGAGCGCGCGCGCGACGCGGGCGTGCGCCACGCCTTCATGATCCTGCTGCGCTTGCCCGCGGAAGTGCAGCCGGTGTTCGAAGAGCGCGTGCGCATCGCTTTCCCAGATCGCGCGCAAAAGATCCTGAACGCCGTGCGCGACATGCGCGGCGGAGCGATGAATCGCTCCAAGTTTGGCGAGCGAATGAGCGGCAGTGGCCCGCGCTGGGAAGCCGCCCATCGTCTTTTCGAGATCCAATGCACGCGCCTTGGCCTGCACGGCAATAGCGAGCAAGAGTCCACGAAGGCGATCCGACCGCTCTTCCCCGCCGCTGCCGAGCGCGCATTCCAGGGCAGTCTTTTTCCCGAAGGCCCCGAGCGCTCACGCTCGAAGTACCAGGACTGAACGGCACTTTCAGGAGCGCGCGTGGGCGCTCCCATTTTCTTCCCGGCTAGTGGCCAGGCTTCGGCACGTGCTGATCCACCAGGATCGGGTTGCCGTCGGGATCGAGGAGCGAGAAGAACGCTGGACCGTCGCTGGACTCGTCGGCGACGGTGTCGAGCTTCAGGCCGCGCTCCTTCAGGATGCGTTGGAGTTCGCGCACGTCCTGGAAGTCCTTCAGGGTCTTCTTCTCGGAGTCCCAACCCGGATTGAAGGTCAAGCTGTTCTTCTCGAACATGCCCTGGAACAGACCGATCTTCGTGTCGCCGTTCTGGA
>JANMRV010000258.1:0-5863 GCA_031388685.1 Planctomycetota bacterium | reverse complement strand
ACGGCGCGAAGGAAGCGGGCGAGGGTCCGTTGCACTCGTCGATTCCCGCATTGTCCAACGCGATTTTCGACGCGGTCGGAATCCGCATGAAGCACCTGCCGTTCACGCCGGGCCGCGTGCTCGAGTTGTTGGCGCAGAAGGATGCGGCCGAGGCCCCCACGGCCACCGTCTCGCGGGGAACTCACTGATGTTGCGCGCCCCCAAGTTCGAGTTGGCGACGCCGACCAGCATCGGTGAAGCGATCGTCCTGCTCACCGAGGCCGGCCCCGGCGCCATGATCATCGCCGGCGGGACCGACGTGATGCCCAATCTGAAGCACGAACTGTTCACACCCGCGCTGGTGGTGAGTCTCGCGCGCATTCCAGAATTGTTCGGCGTCCGTCTCGCGGCCAACGGTTCGCTCGTGATCGGGGCGATGACCACAATTGAACAGGTTGCGTCGAATCCGCTGGTCCGCGCGCACGCACCTGCGCTCGCCCAGGCGGCGGGTCTGATCGCCGGACCGCAACTGCGCACGATGGGCACGCTGGGCGGCAACGTGCTGCTCGAGACGCGCTGTCAGTGGTACAACCAGTCTTACTTCTGGCGCCAGTCGCTGGGTTTTTGCATCAAGAAGGACGGCACGAAGTGCCACGTCGTCGAAGGCGGCGCGAATTGCGTCGCGGCGGCTTCGAACGACAGCGCGCCGGCGCTGATGACCCTCGATGCAGAGTTGAGCCTCGAAAGCGTCGAAGGCCGCCACGCCGTGAAAATCGAGGACTTTTGGCTCAGCGACGGCGTGTTCAACAAGAAACTCAAAGCCGGAGAAATCCTGGTCGAGATCACGCTGCCGCCGACGCCGCAGGGCCACCGCGGCGCCTACGGAAAGTTGCGCGAACGCGGCTCGATCGATTTTCCGCTGCTCGGCGTCGCGGCGCGGCTGGATGTCGATTCGAGCGAGACTGTCGCGCGCGCCGATCTCGTGATCACGGCGCTCGCCGCGCGCCCGATGCGCGTCAAGCAGGCGGGCGAGATGCTCATCGGCGCGAAATTGGGCAGCGACGACTTCAAGACGCGCGTGGGCGAACTCGCGCGTCTGGTCCACAAGCGCGCACATCCGCTGGAGAACATCCCCGGCGACGCGGGCTGGCGCAAGGCCATGCTGCCCGTCTACGTGCGCCGCACGCTGTTCGCCGCCGCGGCGGGGAACGGGCCGGTCCATCACGTTTGATTGGCACGACAGAAGTTTTTCGCTCGCCCTGAATTGGCGGGGTAGGTTTGCTGTGGTCCCAGGCTCGCGAGAGCGGAAGGGCCGGCCCCTAGTGAGGGCGAAGTGCAGGGGTTCTGGGGAAAAAATTGCCCCCTCCTCCTCCCCCGTGGACTTCCAAAATCGGCGGCCGCGTGCGATCGCCACCGCCGGGAAGTCTCTGGAACTTCTGCAGTCCCCTCTGCCCTCGCCAGGCCGGTCCACTCCGCGCGCGGTTTGGTCCCAACGGGAGCCGCTTCCTGCCGGAGCGGCTCCCGCTTTCTTGGATTCACTTGCGGCGGCGGTCTTGGGTTGCGCAGGAAAAAACGCGATCTTCAGACAAATGCGAAGTCGGCCGTGCTCCCTATCCGCGAGCCCGAATGGCGGATGAAGTCCAGGACCCTGAGCGCGCCCTCCTGGCGGGCGGCGACCCCGAGGCCTTTGGCGCGTTCTTCGACCGTCACGGGCGCGGAATGCTCGCACTCGCGCGCACGCTCGTGGGCTCGCGCGGCGACGCGGAGGATGCAGTGCAACAGACATTCTTGAACCTCTTCCAGGCGCGGCAGGCTTTCGCACGCGCACAGTCACCGCGCGCCTATGCCTTTGCCGTGTTGCGCAACACGAGCTTGCGCATCCGCGAGAGGCGCCGCGAGGATCCGTTGAATGACGAAGTCTCCGGGCCAAGTGAATCGATCGAGGGCGCGTCCGCGGAGCACAGCGCAGCATTGGAGCGTGCGCTCGCGAAATTGCCGACGGAACAACGCGAGGTGCTAGCCTTGAAATTCGACGGCGATCTGACCTTCACGGAGATCGGCTTGGCCTTGTCGATCTCGCCCCACACCGCGGCCAGTCGCTATCGCTACGCGCTGGAGCGCCTGTCGCAGAGCCTGGGGGGAAAAGCTTGAGCGAATCGGAGTTGGAACAGCTGGAACAACGACTGGCCCTGCGGTCTGCACTCCAGACTTCGCCGCAATTGCGCGCGCAGATCCTGCGTCGGCTCGGCGCCGCGCGCGGCCGCGAACGCGGTGTGCGCTCTGGCGCAGGCGTGGCCGCTGGTTTTTCGCTGCTCGTCGCACTCGCACTCGCACTTGCCTCGACTGCGCCGCATCTCGAAGAGCGCGAACTCCGCGCGCCGCTTGCCGTCGTGGCGCCGAACCTGGCCGCGGAACTCGGCCTCGATGTTCGCGAAGAGCGGCGCATGCAGCTCCTGCTCGCCGACGCGCGTGTGCAGCGCATCGCGCCACCCATGGAATCGCCGGCGTTTGAGCCGCTGGAGGAACAATGAACTCGATCCAGCTGGCCTATTGGTGCCTGCGACTTGTGCTGCCGCTGCTGGTCCTCGCCGCGGCGCTGCCGTGGATCGCGCGCCTGCGCACCGAAAACATGCGCCGCGGCGCGGCATTCGCGCTCGCGACTGTGACGATGTTGCCCAATCTCGCTGCAGGACTCGATTGTGCCTGGCTGCGTTTCGTCAATGGACTCGAGTCTTGTCCCTGGCTGTCGAGCGGTATCGTGCTGGTCGCACACTTCGTGGGCAGCACCATTCTGCTGCGCATTGCGAACCGCGAACCGGGAGCCATCGACTGGCCGCGCCCGCTCCTGTGCATGGCCGCGACGGTGACCTTGGCACTCGCCTGGACCACCGATGTCAACCTCGACCTGAGGCAGGCGCTTTTTGCGACGCGACTCGAACTCGAAGCCGGTCGCATGGCGTACCGAGTGATGCCTCCGGCGAATCCTGAATCGAACGCTGCCCCCATCTACACAAGGCTTGCGGCGCAACTCAGCGGTCCGGGCGGTGCGCTGGATGAAGACACCTGGTCCGACGCGTTGAATCCAAAGGGGACGTTCGATCCAAACTCGCAGGAACTGCGCGCCGCCGTGGCGCAGGCTGCGACCGCGTTAGGAGAATTGCGGACGGCGACGGCCCTTCCGCGCTGCTTCTTCGAGAGCGCGGACGAACACTCTCTCTCCCCGCTGCCGCCGATCGCGATGATGATCAGCCTCGGACGCGCGCTCGTCCTCGATGCGCGCCTGCGAACGGCGGACGGCGATCTCACGGGAGCGCTGGCGGATGTTCAGGCCGGACTTCGACTTTCGGCGCACCTTGAAGAGACGCGGTTGATGATCACCGGGCTCGCCGCCAACCTGGCACGCGAGCAGGCGCTCAGCGTCCTGCCGCGGATCCTCGCGGCGCCGGCGCTGCGCGCAGAGGACCTGGCGAAGCTCACGCTTCCGCCCGCGACGTCACTCGCGGATTGCTTCCGAAATGCCACGGCCCTGGAAGAGAGCTACATGCTGAGCTACCTCGCTCGCGCATTCGCCAGGGATCCGAGCGTGCTCGGCTCGTTGAACTCCCGTGGGTTCGAAGGCCTGTTTCGCCCCGGTCGGGATCTCGCGCTGCGCTTCTACTTCGACGATCAGCTCGCAGGCTATCGGCGAGTCATGGCTCGCTGCGCGCAAGCCGGCGAGCTGAGCCCCGCGCAGTTCGCCGCGAGCATCGAGTCAGAGTCGACGACGCGCGCCACGAACCTGTACCAGGACGGTCTTTTCGCGCCGTACCTTGCGCCCCGGCTCACGAGCATCTGGATTCCGCTGAGGCGCGGCGCCGCTGAACTCGAACTGGCCCGGGCCGCGCTCGCCGCCACTTCCTTTCGCCTCGAACATGGACGCTATCCGACGGAACTCGAAGAACTGCCGGCTTTGCCGGACTCCCTGCGCTGGGAGGGCGACGGCAGTTTCGCGCGCTTCGTCGCGCTCGATCCGCTGCTCGAAAAGGACCCGCCGTCGCTGGAGTTGCCGCCGAAGAACTGAGCCGTCGCCATGCGCTTGGATCGCGACCAGGCCCGCAAAGGATATGCTGAGCCTAGCGAAAGGCTCGCCATGAACTCTGGACGCATCTCGCTTCTGCACTTGATCGCGCTTGCGCTAGGCCTTGGCCTGGCAGCGGTTGTGGTTCTGCAATTCCAGTCGCGTCAGCGGGCGAGCGTCGCCGAGCTCGAGTCGCACGAACAACTCGAGCTGGATCGGGAAGCCGCCGCGCAGCGTTCCCCTGCAGCGGTCGAGGTCCCGACGCTGGCCGATACGTCTGCTGGACGCGAAGACTCGACGACGCAACGCTCCGAAGTCGATGCGCAGCAGCTCGAGGTGCTCGTGCTCGACGCGGCGAATGCGCCCGTCATCGCCGCGCCGATCGTGCTCTTTCGCGAGCAGGAAATTCTCTGCGAGTCCCAGACGAATTCGCACGGCATCGCGAAGTTCGCCTCGCAGGACGGGACGGCAGAGTACGCGCTGGCGCTCGCGGGCTGGGACGTGCTCCGCGGAGAACTCGAACTCTCCGCAGGCCGGCGGATCGTGATGCTGCCCGAAGGCTCCATCGTCGCAGGTTCGGTGAGCGTGGACGGCGCTGCGCCCGCCGAGCCGATGGAGCTGAACTGGCTGCAAACCCGGCAAAGGAGCCTGCCGAATCCAGTTCCTCCCAGCGTGGCCGAGCGGTTGAAGCGTCAAGTTGCCCAAGCTCCTTCCCCGCGCGCGGTCACCGACGCCGTCGGCGCGTTCGTGTTCCGCGGCCTGCCCCCCGAGGCCGGCGGATCGATCAGTTGGACAGGCCCCTACTTGATCGAAGGCGCCCGGAACTCGAGCAAGGGCCGTCGCGTGAACGTGCCGGCGCCAAGCCGCGACCTCGCGCTGCGGCTGATCACCGGCCTGAGCCTGCGTTTCCGCGTCGTCATTCCCACGGGCGAGCCGTTGCCCAAGGCCCTCGCCGACATAAAGCGCGAGACCAAGCGCGAGAACAGTTCGAGTTCGAGCAGCATGGGACTCTCGGCACAGGTCGACGGCCGTGCGGAGGTCGTCCTCTCGACGGAGCCCTTCGACAAGCTGACCGTGACCGTCTCGGAAGCGGACAGCGGCGGTTCGAAAAGCTTCGAATTCACTGCCCCGTCCGTGATGCACGGAGTGTGGGATCTGGGCGATCTGGCGACGCTCTCGACCCGGCCCGTCGCCGTCCTCGTGCAGGACACGCAAGCTCAACCAATCCCGGGCGCGCAGTGTTATGCCTGGCCCGCACCCTCGCGCCGCGCTGCAGATCGCAGCGACGCGACCGGCCGCATGACGATCAAGATCAATCAGCGCGAGACACACATCGCCGTGGAGGCTTTCCAATATCAGAGCGCGCTCTTCCAGGCGCCTCCGGAAGCGAGAGAGATCGTCGCCACGTTGAGCCGCGTGTGCACGCTCGAATTCGAAGTCCCCGGGCTGAGCAGCAACGAGAACCAGTTGAGCGTCGAAGTGAGCGGTCCCTCGCCGATCTTCGTCGACGAGGACGCCGACGGCCCGCAGAGCCTGCGCGCCATCGGCGGTAGCATGAGTGCGTCGAGTGGTGACGGGACCACGACTTTCGAATGCGCGGCCGAGAAGTCCGGTCACTGGAGGATTTCGGGGCTGCTTCCTCTTCAGCCGCTGCACGCCGCGCTCAAGAGCGGCAGCAAGACTGTGTCGGAAGTCGAGATTGCCCCGCTCGCGCAAGGCGAACACCGCAAGGTCGAGTTGCGCTTCGACGAAGTGGGCAAGAATGTCCGCGTGCGCGTGTTTGCCCCTGATGGCAGGCCACAGACCCGCGCGACCGTCTACGTCTAC
>JANMRV010000728.1:0-3550 GCA_031388685.1 Planctomycetota bacterium | reverse complement strand
TGCCGCTCGAGCGCTGTAGGACGACACTTCGCGGCACGCCGAGAACGCCTCGACCGGCGAAAACAGCTGCTTCGCGGCCCCCATCCCCCTCCGCGGTCCTACCGTGACGGCATGATCAGGGGCTTGGACTTCCTATCCGTACCTACCACGACCAAGCGAACAACGCGACGCGATTCGCTGAACGCACGGCGGCCGGAACGTGGTCGGTTGAAGCCTTTCCGGGTCAGGATCCCGTTGACCTTCAACCGATGCCGGACAACAACGTTCTGTTGATGCGGCGCTTGAGCGACGAGGGCTCAATCGTGATGCACACGCGCGTGGGCGGAGTATGGGCAGAAGACCAAGCCTTTCCTGGCGCAGCGTATTCCTATGCGAAATCGTTCGTTGACGGTGCCGGATGCATCCATATCGCGGCCGTAGATGCAGCGGGAGGAGTGAGCTATCTGCGAAAGCCGCCGACGAGCACGTGGGAGAGTGTGTCTGTCGCGGGCGGTGCTCCCCCAGGACGAGCGCCTGGCATCGCGGTCACGAGTGATGGAAAGGTGCTCGTTGTCTTTGTCCGTGGGCAAGATCAGAAGCTTGTGCTTCTGACGGGCTCGAGCGCAACTCAGGTGCAGCTGAGCCTCAATCCGAAGACGCTCAAGCTGTCGAGCAACGGAAACTTCGTGACGGCGTATCTCACCGCAGGAACGCCGGAAGGCGCTGTGCTGATTAATGGGAGTTCCGTGGCAATCTCGCAGGTGAACGGGGCCACCATTCCGCCGCTGCACGCGCTGGCCTCGAGCCTGCAGGACCAGGATGGTGACGGCATCCTTGAAACCATGATGGTGAAATTCAGTCGATCTGCACTCACCGCCACCCTTCAACCCGGGACAGACACTGTGACCGTGACTGGATCATTCATCGGAGGCGGCACATTTGCGGCTTCTGATACCCTGCGGGCGATGCCCTGAGCTTTCCATAGTGGGTGGCCGGAGGCGATTTGCTCATCACTCAACGCGCAAGCGCGAGGACCAGCAAACCGCCTTCGCCGGCCCGCGGCCACCCCAACCGGCGCCTATCTGCCACTCACGTTTCTCGCCGCGCCGCGTCGCGTTTCACCGTCGCCGTAACTCGCGCACCCATCGCACTTTGCGCGCGCCTCTACGCGACACATCCTGCAAGTTGAACAACCTTGCCAAGGTTGATGTCGAGGGTTCAAGTCCCTTCGCCCGCTCCAATCAACCGCCGCGATCGGTGTCGTCGCGCGCGACGCCGTGTGCGAAGCGCCTCTGGCGCGGTCAAGAACGCGGTTTTCTGCGCGATTTCCGCCGCGAGCGCGCGTGCCTCGCAGGCGCTGCGTTGATATCAACCGTGCAGGGTTGTTCACATCGTTTGCAGGCGTTTCTGCGCGACCTCGACCGCGAAATCGAGGTGACAGGAGATGACTTTCAGGACAGGAGGTGACAGGTGAGGGTCCGCTGACTGGCACTAAACTGGCACTCTCACGTGGCGGGAGATTGACGGTGCCAGTTGGGTGGCACTGCGGGGACGGATCAGGGACGGTCGAGGTCGATGCCGAAGTGGTCGCCGGCGTTGGCGTCCTCGAAGACCACGAGCTCATCGGGTCTTTCGTCGACTTCTTCGACCAGCGCCTTCAGTGCGCGCAGGTTCGCTTCGTCGCCAGCCTTCCGCGCCAGGTCGAGTAGGTGCCACGTCGCCGCGATCCAGGCTCGTGTCTGTGACGGCTCGCGCTGGCCGTGGCGATTGCGCATCTCGTACTTCCCGAGGAAGTCGCCACGGCGAGTCGCGTCGACGTGGGCTGCGATCCGCTCGCTCAGGGACGGTGGGGGCGTGCCGCTCGGTGTGCGGTGCTCCTGAAGCATCACCAGGTCGCCGAGGAGTTCCTCCAGGGTTGCATCAGGCAGCCGCTCTACCGCGCGCTCAAGCGCAATCCGGCGCTGCTCATCGGACAAGGCACGGGTCGCGGCACGGAGTGATTCTCTGTTGATTGCGTCGGTCATGGACTCGTCGAGGGGAGTCTACCGAGCGGCCCGGCACGGAAGGACGGCACTCGGGTCTCCGGCGGCAGCGGGTCGCTCGCTGTTCGTGCCGCGACCGCACGACGACTGCCTCAGGGTTGCGCGCTTCCTCCGAGCCCCACTCGGCCGCAGCCAGTGTGTGGGGCGGAACCCGTCTCGCCGCCTCAGCGCAGGGAGGTATTCATTGGACGGCACACTGTGAGTACGTTGGAGCCGATGGAAGCCCCTTCACGCACGGAAGTCATGGGCAAGTTGGAGCAGCTCATTCAAGGAGTGGCCTCCCGCGCAGCAGTCTCGACTTGGGCCGAGAAGTGGATCGCCGCAGATGATCCGCCCGACATGGAAAGAGATTTATGGGACGCGCTCGTGCTTCTTACTGCCGCTGATGTGATCTCGACAGACAGGCCATTTCTCTTCGGCAATTCAGATTTCGAGGGCGAGCTGAAGAAACTTTCGAACTCCTAGCGCCGATTCTTCGAGCCCCTGTGCATCGCGAGACCCCATCCCGTACCGAGGTTGACCATCCGGGATGGTCGGCGATGAACCAGCGCCAGTCCGGCGCGATGTTGGCGCTGGAGACTGAGGAGCTACGTGGACCGTTCTCGTGCGACGCCACCGCCACGGCGTAGCGTCGCGACCTGTAGCACTCCCCTCGAGACCCCGAGCGGCTCCGCGTTCCGCCGGAACGTCGCCGAACACATCGGCATCGCTACCTCCGCCGTGATCAAGTCGGGCGCGGTCTTTCTCACCGACGACCAGCTCGCCGCCGTCCGCGCATGGATCATCGGCTGCGAGGTTGCGTGGCTCAGCTGCGCGACGGGTGCAGAGGCGGTCGAGCTGGAGAACCGGCTCAAGGCGGAGTTCAGGCCGGAGCTGACGAAGAGGTGAGAGGCGGGCTAAGCACGCGGTCCGCGCCAGGCGAATCAGGCGGTGGCCTCGTCCTGAGCGCGGGCCACCAACTTACTTGCGAAAGTGCGCAACTAACCGTACGTCATCCCGCTGGATAAGCTCTCGGGGACAGAGTCGACGCCTAGCAGTCGGACATCCGACGAGCGCGCACTCGCCCCCTCAACTTGTTGGACACGGTCACTCGCGACTGAAGCGAAATTTCGTCGGGTCGAGGTTGATCACTTCCTCCTCACGAATCGCCTCTGGATCAAAAGAGCCCAACAACGCAGGCGGAAACGGCCAGATCCAAGATGGAGTCCCTTGCTCATCGTCCAGTGGTTGATATGAAAACACAGCGCGGAATTTGGTCTGCTCCTTACTAAGAGCAGGTCCTAAAACCTCTGTTAACGCGCCGCCGGATATGCTTTCTAGTGGTCCATGGACAAGGACTTCTTCGACGTACCCGACGCCCTGTGGCGCCGCATCGAGCCGCTGTTGCATCCCGAGCGCCCCAAGCCCAAGGGCGGCCGCCCACGCGTTCCCGATCGAGTCGCGATGGCAGGGATCATCTACCGCGTGCGCACGGGTTGCCAGTGGAAGGCGCTCCCGCCCGAGTTCGGATCTGGATCGACGTGCCATCT
>JANMRV010000176.1:0-2968 GCA_031388685.1 Planctomycetota bacterium | reverse complement strand
CTCTGGACCGAGGCGCCTTCCGGCCTCAGGCGCAAGTCGTGCTTGTCTTCGCGGCCCTGCACGCGCGCAAGGCCCCAGTCCATCACGTAGACCTCGCCGAACTTGCCGACCATCACGTTCGCCGGCTTCAAGTCGCGATGGATCACCTTTTTCGAGTGCGCTTAGCTCATCGCCTCGCACACCTTGAGCAGCACACCCAGCGCGCGGACTTGCGTCCAGCCTTCTTCGCCGCCACGCACGCGCGCGAAGATCTTGCTCAGATCCTCGCCCTTGACCAGGCGCATCGTGAAGTACACGCGGCCTTCTTGCCCGAGGCCAAGTTCGTGAACGGGCACGATGCCGGGGTGATCGAGTTGACCGGTGACTTGCGCTTCTTCGAGAAAGCGCTCGAGCAGGCGCGGATCGACTCGCGCCGTCGCGCTGCCCGGCGAAGCGTCGTCACAGAGCACGACCTTCATCGCCAGCGTGCGCCGCAATTCCCCGTCCCAAATCTTGAGGATCGTGCCCATCCCGCCGCGCGCGACCTCGCCAGGCAACTTGTAGCGCGTGCCTCGCGGAGCATCCGAGTTCAGCTTGTCGAGCAACTTGCCCGATGCGCCCACGTCCGGC
This sequence comes from Planctomycetota bacterium, assembly GCA_031388685.1. Classification (GTDB taxonomy): domain Bacteria; phylum Planctomycetota; class UBA1135; order UBA1135; genus JADJQU01. Next base: position 2,359 of record JANMRV010000176.1, on the reverse strand, counting down.
TCCGGCTCCTGTTCCAGCGAGAGCTTCGGATCCAGACCCGTGCCGTGCTGCTCCTTCAAGCGCTGCGAAAGCGGCACAGCAGTGGCAGGCTCAGGTCGCGGGGCCGATTCGGGTTCGGTCATGGGGCGATGCTCGTGCTACGGCAAGATGCACGCTGGGGGCGCGGGACGATGCCCACCAAGCCTACGGCGTAAGGGCGTTCGGTTCGACCTCGACCTTCTGCCCGCCACATCCCAGCCGCCCGCAACGGGACCAGACGCCGAAATCGAACCCGATACCGCAGCCGGTCACGCCCGCCCAGGTTTCCATGGCCAAGCGCAACAACGTGATGCTCGCTCTCGAAGTCGCGCGCACTTGCCGCGACATCCTCGGCGCCAACGGCATCAGCCTCGAGTACCAGGTCGGCCGCCACATGTGCAATCTGGAGTCGGTCGTGACCTACGAAGGCACCCACGACATCCACACGCTGGCGATCGGTCACGAGCTGACCGGGATGCCGGCGTATCGCTAGCGCGGCCAGCGCGGCAGCGGAGCCGAGAACCAACCCAGATCGAGCACGTTGACTTGCTCGCCCCGCGCATCGAGCAACGTCGAGAAGCCCGGCTTGCCCCCATGGTTCCTCGGCTCGGCGAGCAGGCGCCGGAATCCGTCGGCGGAACGCCCCGGCTCCACCCGCAACAGAACTTCGTTGAAGCTGACGATGATCGCCAGATAGCACCAGGCCACGCCCCATGGAGCCACGGGCAGGGCCCCGTGTCCCAGCAGGCTCATCGCGCTGCTCGACAGCCAAGCCTCGACGTAGGCCGCGAAGTTGCGCGCGACAAAGGGCAACGTGCGCCAGATCGCGAAGGCCGAACGGTGCTTGCCGGTGCGCGAGACTTCGAGGAATCCCGCCGGCACTAGGAAGATGATCAACGCGAATCCGCCGAGGAACAGCGTGCATTCCAGCGCAGAGAGCAGCGCGTGCTCGCCGACCGTCAACAGCCAGCAGGCTAGCGGAAATGAGAGTGTCGAAAAGATTGGAACCAGCACGAAGAAAATGGCCAGCGCAAAGCTCAACGCGCCGGGCACGAACCCGCGCCCCCAGGCCGTGAGCGCCAGGGCCGCGTAGAGCGGCGAGAGGTATCCGAAGATCACGAAGACCGCGCGCATGCCCTCGAGCGCGAAGCTGACGATGCCTTCGTTCGTGGCCGGCAGCACGCTGGCCTGGGAGCCGAACAGGTGTCGCACGAAGCGTGCGCGATAGCCGAGCACTGCCGGCCAGCCCAACACGGGCACGAACAACCACAGCCCGAGGGTCCACAGTTTTCGACGCCAGTCTGGATCGGCGAGCGGGCACAACCCTGCGACGTGGGCGTGTAGTCGCATAGGTTCAGGCGGCGGCCCGGCCCAGGCGGATCGCCGCTGCCAGGTCGCGAAGGCCGGTCCACAGGACCATGGGAGCCATGATCGCCAGAACCGCGCGAAGCATTGTCGGCGCACCATCCTCGATCCAGTGCAGGGCCGTTGGAGCGCTCCGACCTGGCCCCGCCTCGTTCCAGCTCGCCATGAGCAGCGCGCCGAAACACATCGCGATCAGGACGTGCAGCAGGTACTCACCGCGCGGAAGGCCCCCTAGGGCGCGTCGGCTCTCCGGCTCGAGCCAGAAGTCCGCGACGGAGATCGCCAGGTCGAACGCGAGCAACGCTGCGAGTCCCCAGAACCATGCGCCGTGGAACTCGAAGTTGGGCACTCCGAGGAACAGCAGCGCGTAGGTCGGCCCGCGCAGGAAGTGCGTGACCAATTCCGCGCGAGCCGGCCGGTGTCCGTGCAACCGCTGCGTGAGCGTGTGAAAGAACAGGATGTCCGCCGCTCCGAGCACGCCGATCGCGAACAGCAGATAGGAAGGCAGAATCATGGGTGGATCCCCCGCGAGCATAGCCATCTTCCCCGAGCGATTGGCCCGCGCTCGTGGCATGCCTTCAATTCATGTCCGCCACGGTCGTGGGACCGAGACGGACTTGGAATTGGTATCTGGATCCCTGGCTTCGCGCGTGCTAATCCTGGCTCCATCATGCGTCGCGAACCTCAGTCGCTGTCGCCTGCGAGGGAGCACGGATCCCATACCCTCAAGGTCTACACGGGCACCGTTGTCGGCTGCTTCGGGAACGACGTCTTCGTCGAACTCGGCGTGCGCATGCAGGGCGTGATCGCGCGCGATCACTTCGATGCACCACCGGGTGTCGGCGATGTGTTCGAATTCACCCTCGGCGGTCAGGAGGACGGGCTGTGGGCCCTGGCGCTGAAAGAAGAAGAAGTTCTCGCCACCTGGGAAAACCTCGAAGTCGGCAGTTGGGTCAAGGCGCGCGCGGTGCGCAGC
>JANMRV010000157.1:0-2768 GCA_031388685.1 Planctomycetota bacterium | reverse complement strand
CGCGCCGGCGAGGAGTTCACGCCGCCGCCCGGCAGCGGCGGATTCGGCGGCGGCTTCCGCGGCAGTGGCGGCGGTTTCCGCGGAGCCGATGACCTTTCGGGCTTCAGCGATTTCTTCGAAGCCTTCTTCGGCGGCCAGGGAGGTCCGCGCACCGCGGGCCGCGCTGGACGCGCTGGACGAGCCGGCAAGCGTGGCGCGTCCGGCGGTGGCGCGCAGCCAACCTCCGCGCTGCTGCCCGTCACGATCGAGGACGTCGTGCGCGGCGGCAAACGCGAGTTTCGCATCGACGACGATCCGAGCTCGCCTTCGATCACGTTGAAGATTGCGCCGCTGACCGCGCCCGGCACCGTGCTGCGCCTTGCGGGTCAGGGCGGCGAGGATCCGTTCACCGGCACGCGCGGAGATCTGCACGTCACGTTGGAATTGAGCGAGCATCCGCGCTGGCATGCGATCGGCGACGATCTCGTCGCGCGCGTCGAAGTCGCTCCGCACGAAGCGGTGCTCGGCGCGAAGATCAACATGCACCTCGTCGATGGCCAGGCGACGTTGAGCGTTCCCGCGGGGACCCAAAGTGGCGCAAGGTTGCGCCTGCGCAATCAGGGCCTGCCGAAAAAGGGCGGAGGCCGCGGCGATCTCTTCGCCGAGATCATGGTCGTCGTGCCGCGCACGGTCGCGGGGCGCGAGAAGGAACTTTACGAAGAGCTCGCCAAGACAGCCGCGCCGATTCGCCGCGAGAGCGAGACATGATCTTCGCGATCGTCGCGGCGTGGGGGATGTTCCAGCAGCCGCCGGCGACGGAAACGCAATTCACGGTCCCGCCGGGATTCGTCGTCGATCGGCCGAGCGATTTTTCAGGATCGTTGATCGCGCTCGCGTTCGCGCCCGACGGCAGCGCGTACATCGGCCGAGAAGCGGAGGGCATCGTGCGTCTGTCGGATGTCGATCACGACGGTCGATACGAGCGCGTGGAGGAATTCGCGCCTGAGCTGACGATGTGCCAGGGTCTGGTTGTGAAGGACAGCGCGCTGCTCGCGACGGGCGTGATCGAATCGAAAGTCGGTCTGTGGCGCCTGCCGATCGGCGCGAATGGATTGCGCGCCGGCCCCGCGGAACGATTGTTCGAATTCACCGACGGCGGCGAGCACGGGCCGCACGCGGTCGTCGTTGGTCCCGATGGCTCCGTGTACGTGATCGTCGGCAATCAAGCGGCCTTCAGCGACGCCGAGGACCGTGCCAGCGGCTACTGGGCCGGGGACGAGGGGCGCTTGCTCCCACCTTATATGGATCCGCTCGGCTTCGGGGCGAAGGTGCGCTACCCCGCCGGATTCGTGGCGCGGGTCGACTTGGACAAGCGCACGTGGCAGTACGTCGCGGTCGGGATTCGCAATGCGTACGACATGGCGTTCGACAATCTCGGATTCATGTACGCCGTCGACAGCGACATGGAATGGGATGTTGGTCTGCCATGGTACCGACCGGTGCGTTTACTCGAAATTCTAAAAGGAGCGGACTACGGTTCGCGCGCGGGGTCGAGCGTCATTCCGGAATGGTGCGTGGACACGGAACCGGCGGTGCTCGATCTCGGTCGCGGCTCGCCGACGGGCGCGGTCTTCGGAACGCGTGCCAGGTTTCCGATGGAATGGAAATGGTGTTTGTTCAGCGGAGACTGGGCGCGCGGGAAGATTCTCGCATTGTCGACCGGCGCAAACTTCTACAGCAACATGCGGGTGTGCGTCGATTTTGTCAGCGCGGACACCGCACTCCCGATCACGGATGTCGAAATCGGACCGGAAGGCGGCCTGTGGTTCCTGACGGGTGGACGCGGAACGCAGGGGGGGGTGTACCGCGTCGTCCATTCGGGACAGGAGGCTCCCGGACTCAACAGGGAGAGTCGCCCGGACTCGTTGCATGCCCTGGCACTCGAAATGGATGTGCGCGCCGTTCTCGCGGGTGACCTCGAGTCCGTCACGTTTGCACGCAAGGACTGGCTCAATGTGTTCGATCGGGTCCATTGGCCGTTGGAAGTTCGCCTTTGCCTCGCGCTCCTCGACGCGAAATCTGTAGAGACCCCAGCGCGTCCGCCGACTGTTGTTCAGCGCGTCGGAGAGCTCTATCTGGCGGCTCCCACGGCGCGCGTCGAAGGACACGCCGACAGGATCGCGACGCTTGCGCTGGAATGCCTCGACGCTGCCATGGCCGTTGCTGAGTCGCGCACGGAGCTGACGCTCGCCGCCCTGCGTGCTTTGGAACTCGGTCTTTCGCGCCAGGGCGATCCAGCGCCGGAACTTGCGGAGAAGGTTGCGACACGGCTGCTTGCCATGTTGCCGAACGAAGATGCGCGGATAGCGGGCGAAGTGGGCGTTTTGCTTTCGCATCTCGACGACGCGCGAGCACTCGCGCCGCTCATGAGCCAGATGGCGAAGAGCCCGCAGGAGCTTGCGATCCACTACGCCGATTGCGTGCATCGCATGACGCATGGCTGGAACGACGAGAAGCGGCGCGCGATGCTCGATTGGTTCGCGCGTTCGAGCGAATACACGGGTGGCATTTCCCTGCCCGGGTATTTGTCGGCGATGCGCGCGCATTTCATCGCGAACTTGCCGCTCGACGCGTGCAAGGAACTTGCGTTACAGGATGGAATCGAAGCGGAGAGCCTTGCGCTGATCCTCGCGCGGCTGCCGGCCGAGGATGCAGGGAAGTACTTTGCCCAATTCGAAACCGCGATCGCTCGAATCGTGCCGAAGTCCTTCGGCACCCGCGAGCAATCG
>JANMRV010000139.1:0-4584 GCA_031388685.1 Planctomycetota bacterium | reverse complement strand
GCGGGCATCTCCACCCCAGGTAACCCGCACGTCAGGAATTCTGGGTACGCAGCCCGTCGGACCGTCGCAGCGGCCCAGGGGACATCAGCGCTGCTCGAGCGGGCCGTCCCAGCCGATCACGACCGTGATCGGGGCGTCGAGTGGATCCTCGACCGGCGTCGTCAGCAGGAAACGCCCATCAGGAGCGACGCCCAGGAAATCGGCGCTGCGAATTGGGAACAGCGGCGTCGGCACACCGACCTGAAGCTCGGGCTCATTCTTGATCGAGGCGGCCATCACCGTGCCGGCTTCGGCGAAATAGAGCTCGGAGCCGTCTCGACGCCAGCATTGCGATTTCGCCCCGTTGCGCGAGACCTGGCGGCGCACGCCCGTCGGATAGCCCTGCACGTACAACTCGTCGCGGCCGGATTCGTAGGAAAGATAGGCAAGCAATCGTCCATCGGGCGACAGGCGTGGATTGCCTTCGAATACCTTGGTTTCGACGACGGCGTGAGCTTGGCTCGGGTCGTCGATCGGCAGGACCCAGATGTCGCGCCCGCTGGTGTTGGAGTCGACGGTGTAGAACAGCCACTTTCCGTCAGCGGACCAGCACTCCGCCCCCTTGTTCGACGCTGACGCGAGCAACAGGCGTTCTTCGATCTTTCCCTGCGCCGACGCGAGGTACAGGTCCCCGAGTCCGGCGCGGTACGAAGCGAATGCGATTCGGTCGCCCTGTGTTGACCAGACCGGTTCGTAGTCGGACGCGGGATCGCTCGTGACGCGCGACTCGATGCCGCGCAAGAGATCGAGTGTCCAGATGTCGTCCGCGCGTCCATCGACATCGTCCTGCCCATAGGCGACGTGCGCGCCGTCCGGCGACAGACTCACCCCGCCCAGGCGCTTGGGCTCGGTCGTGATCTGCGTCCTGTGCTGCTCGCCGTCGATCCAGGTCAGATGTCGGCGCTCATCGGCAGATCGAAAAGTGAGCACGCCGGTATCGGACGCGCTGAATTCGAAGCGGTGATTCTCGCCGCTGTGCGCGACGTGCTCGGCGAGCGTGACAGGATCACCGGCCAGTCGCAACAGCTTTGGATCGAAGCGCTGGGCGAGCAGATTGCCACCGCGCACGAAGAGCAGATGGCCCGGCGCGGCATAGGCCACGTTCGAGACAGCTTGCACGAGCGCGACGCTGTCTTGATCGTCGAGCGAGCCGAGCTTGAGATTGTGATCTTCGGTCAGCGAGGCGTCCGCGGCGAAAACGAAGTGGCGACCGTCGGGGAGGAATGAGGGCCAACGGTGTGCTTCCTCCTTCGGACCTAGGCGCGTCGCTTCGACCGGCTTCCCGCCGCTGTCGGGCACGCGCGAGAGCGAAACGAAATCGTTGCCGCAGAAAACGATCGTGCCGTCGCTGCCCCACGCGCCGCCCCACGAGGACACGACATCGCAAAGTACCTGCGCTGGACCGCCGGCGGAGTCGATGCGTTTGAGTTTCTCATCGGCGAAGAAGGCCAGCGAGCGGCTGTTCGGCGACCAGAAGGGAGTGTGGGCGTCCTCGGTGCCGTCGAGTGGACGCGGCGTGTCGGAGTCGAGCGCGCGCACCCAGAGTTGTTGCTTGGCGTCCGCCGAATATCCGACGAAGGCGATATTCGCGCCGTCGGGCGAAACAACGGCGGAATCGAAATACTCGAAGGGCTTGTTGGCGGGCAGCGCGATCGCGAGGCGCACGCTGCGCGCGGGTAGGGTCGTCCGACCGGACCACCATGCGGCCGTCGCGGCGATTGCGACAGCGCCCAGCACCGCCGCGGCGATCCACGCGCGACGTTCGCCCGCGCTTGTGCCCGTCGCCGGCGCGGGAATCGCGTTTTCGCGCGCCGGATTCTGGGCGATCCACTGCAGCTCGTGCATGAGATCGCGCGCGTTCTGCCAGCGATCGTCGGGGTCCTTGGCCAGGCAACGCTTCAGCGCGCGCTCGAGGGCCGCCGGCGTCAAAGGCTGCAGCTCGCTGAGCGCGCGCGGGTCATCGTTCAGGATCGAAGCGATCACGCTCGCCGTCGACTCGCCCTGGAACGCGCGGGCACCCGTGAGCATCTCGTACAGCAGCGCGCCGAAGGCGAAGATGTCGCTGCGCGCGTCCGCCTCCTTGCCGTGCAGTTGCTCGGGCGCCATGTATTGCAGCGTGCCGAGCAGCGTGCCTTCTTCGGTCAACGCCGGCGCGCGCGTGCGATTGAGTTCGCCGCCGACGACCACGCCGCCGACTTTCGCCAGGCCGAAGTCGAGCAATTTCGCGCCCGCCTTCGTGAGCATCACGTTGGCCGGCTTGAGGTCGCGATGCACGACGCCATGTCGGTGGGCCGCATCGAGCGCATCGGCGATCTGGATCGCCGTGCGCAGCGCCTGCTCCAATTTGAGCGGCCCGTTCTTCAAGCGCTCGTTCAGCGTCTCGCCCTCGACCAGTTCCATCACGATGTAGTCGGTGCCGCCGTGCACGCCGATGTCGTAGAGCGCGCAGATGTGCGCGTGGTTGAGGCTCGAGATGGCGCGGGCTTCGCGCTCGAAGCGCTGGCGCAGGGCGGGATCGCGCGCGAATTCCGCGTGCAGGATCTTGATCGCCACGCTGCGCTCGAGGCGCGTATCGCGCGCGCGATAGACCTCGCCCATGCCACCGGTGCCGAGCGGCGCGATGACCTCGAAGGGTCCTAGACGTGTACCGGTTGCGAGCATCGATTTGTCAGCGGTGTCGGCTGACGAACGAGTATGCGCTGCGCGCGCCGCGATCGCCATGCTACGAAGTCTGACTCAGTTTCCTTATCATCGCGGAACGGGGTCGCGGAGCGCGCGGCCAGGAGATCAATCCCGATGAAGTCAGTTGTACAAAGGCGAATCCAATTGATCCTCGGCACGCAGGCCGCGCTCATGACGCTTGCTGCGACGGCCCTCGCGCAGGATCCCAAACTCGATTCTGGTCTGCCGATTCCGCCGGAGCAGGCGTGTTACGACGTGCTCAGCTACGACCTCGCTCTGAAAGTCGATCCCGACAAGAAAACGATCGACGGCACACTGGGTCTGCGCGCGCGCGTCTTGAAGGCGAGCGAGTCCATCCTGCTCGACCTCGACGATCGCCTGACGGTCGCGAGCATCACGCGCGACAAGCAGAAGATCGACTTCGCGCGCGAGCCAGGCCGCATCCGTATTCGCGGACTCGAGGAATTCATCGAACCCGGTCAGATCTTCGAATTCACCGTCGCGTACTCCGGCGTGCCGCGCGAAGCCGTCAATCCACCGTGGGACGGCGGCTTCACCTGGTCGAAAACCGCCGCGGGTCTGCCGTGGATCGCGACGAGTTGCCAGGGCGAAGGCGCGGACCTGTGGTGGCCGTCGAAGGATCAGCCCGACGACGAGCCCGATTCCATGGACATCCGCATCACGGTGCCCGAGCCGTTGATCTGCGCGAGCAACGGCCGATTGATGAAGACCGAAGCGGCGGGCAAGGGCTGGCGCACGTTCCACTGGCACGTCAGCACGCCGATCAACAATTATTCCGTCGCGCTGAACATCGCTCCCTACAAGACGATCGAAGGCGAGATGAAAAGCGTCGCGGGCGAGACCTTCCCGTTGATCTATTACGTGCTGCCCGAGAACTTCGAGAAGGGCAAGAACCTGTTCAAGGAGATCGAACTCGATCTGGCTTTCTTCGAGAGCGTGTTCGGCCCCTATCCGTTTCGCATCGATAAGTACGGCGTCGCCGAGACGCCGCACCTGGGCATGGAACACCAGTCGATCACTGCCTACGGCAACAACTACAAGGGCAATCCCTGGGGCGCCGATCAGGGTTTCGATTTTTTGCTGCACCACGAGATGGCGCACGAGTGGTGGGCGCTGCTCGTCACGGCGAAGAACTGGAACGACTTCTGGATCCACGAAGGCATCGGCACGTATTCGCAAGCGCTCTACGCGGAGCGTTTGAAAGGGCCGGAGGCTTACCGCCATGTGATGGGCGAGCAACGCCGCGGCATTGGGAATCGCGGAGCCGTCGCGCCGCGCGAGCCGCGCACGAGCCAGGAGATGTACTTCACCAGCATCTGGAAGGAGTCGCCGGCGGGGGACATCTACAACAAGGGTTCGTGGATCATGCACTCGCTGCGCTACCTGCTCGGCGACGAGGACTTCTTCCGCGTGCTGCGTCGCTTCGCCTATCCCGATCCGGCCATGGAGAAGCTCACCGATGGACGTCAATGCCGATTCGCGACGACGGATGAGTTGCTCGCGATCGCGCAGAAGGAAACGAAGAAAGATTTGGCCTGGTTCTGGGAGCTCTACCTGCGCCAACCCGCCCTGCCCGAACTCATCAGCGATGTGAAGGACGGCGCGCTGCACCTCGCCTGGAAGACGCCGAACCATCTTCCTTTCCCGATGCCGGTCGACGTGAAGATCGCGGACAAGATCACGCGCGTCGAAATGAAGGACGGTACGGGGGTCGTGCCGCTGCAGGCAGCCAAGGACTTCGCCATCGACCCTTTGAATTGGCTGCTGCGCGTGCAGGCCGCGGCGCCGGGGAAGAAGGCCAAGGGCGAATAGCCGCGTACCGAGTCAGGTGATTTCGTCCGG
>JANMRV010000129.1:0-5422 GCA_031388685.1 Planctomycetota bacterium | reverse complement strand
CTCGCCGCCGTCGATCGAGAGCGTCGCGGCGCGCAGATGAGGCCAAGGGCTGCGCTGTTTTGGATCTCCCGGCCCGTTGAAATCGTTGCGCTGAATCGGCAGCGCGAACCAACCGTCCTTGTCGGCTCGCCCGCTGAAATTGGCCGAGATGGTCTCTTCCTCTCCGAGCTCCTGTTCGAAGACGAGCGAGCCGTTGACACTCGCCCGCTCCGCGCCCGGTCCTCCGGCCGAGAGCACGACGCGCCCGCGCGCGATCGGAAGTGCCGCCACATCCAGCAGCAGACCCTCGATCGGATCGTCGAGGCGAATCGAGTCCGAGCCCGCTGTCCAGGCGACGCCGCTGACCGCGAGCAGTTCGTGCGCCTCGCCCGCTTCGAGTTTTCCGCTCCAGGGCGAGCCAAGTCCGCTGAACTCGAATTGGCCGCTCTCGTTCGTATGCGCGACCAGGCGCAACTTGTCGAGTTCGTTCTTCACCTCCGCCGGCCAGCTCGATTCGTCCACCATCGGCCGATCGGAAGTGAGCGTCAACCTGACGCCTTCGAGCGAACTCTGGTCGATCGTGCGCACACGGCCGGACACGGCGACGCCGCGTTCGAGCGTGATCACATGCCTGCCCGCCGCGAGCGTCACGCTGCGCGCGGTCGCGGGAACGTCCTTGGCAACGACGATCAGTTGGGCACTGCCCCCATCCGCGTCGAAATGCGCCAGACCCGCGGCGTCGCACTCGCGTTTGCCGAGGACTTCTTCGCTGCGATAGAGCAGCAAACGCGCGCCGGCAAGCGGCCGGTCAGTGCTCGTGCGCACTTCGAACTCGGCCTGCGGCAAATTGCGCGCAGCGAACTCGTCGACGATTGCAACTCTGGTGCCGTCGCCTGCGGCGTTCGCGCCCGTATTGGGTGCGAGCGGCTGCGCTGATTCTACGCGGACAGGCTTGGCCTGCTCACTCGAAGCCGTGTCGAAGCTTGCTTCAATCGAAGCCGCTCCTTCGTTCGAAGTCAGCATCCAATACGCAAGGCCCAACACCGTCACGCAGGCCGCGAGCGCCGCGCCGAGGGCCAGGGGAGGAAACTTCGACTTCACGGGCTCAAGACTAACAACCGCGCTTCAATGGCGTGCGACCAGTGCGCGATCGCCGCGGCGGCTCGCGCGGGACGCGGGATTGGCGGTCAACGTTAGCGCCATGTAGACCTGCTCCTTCTCGGAGAGCAAGCCGCCCATCACGCCCCTCGGCCGAGGCAGCGCAGCTCGCAGACTGATGGTGCCCGGCTCGCTGCGCTTTGACCACGAGGGCTTTTCGCTGCACGCACGGGTGCTCGTGCCAAAAGGTCGGCGCGAGCGCCTCGAGCATCTCTGCCGCTATGTCGCGCGTCCCGCCATCGCCACCGAGCGGCTTTCGCTCGCGCGCGACGGTCGCGTGTTCTACGGGCTGCGCCGGCATTGGCGCGAGGGCACGTCGACGGTGTCGGTTGATCTGCTGACCTTCATAGCGCGGCTGGCGGCTCTCGTACTCAGGCCGCGCGCGCATCAGCACATCTATCATGGTGTCCTCGCACCCGCGGCGCCTTGTCATGAGAGGGGGCTTTGAGTTCTTGTCCGTTGCTACCATGTCCAAGACCTGGGCGGGCGGATGTTCTATCCGCCTCTTCGCCTGCCAAGGAGTTATCGAGGAAAATGCCGCCATGATCCGAATCCTCAAAAGTGCGCTCGCCATGTGTTTTTTGCTCGTTGGCCCGGGCACGGCAGCGAGCACGCAAGGAGCGCTCGTCAGCTGGGGCGACCAATCCTTCGACGGCCGCTGGAACGTCGAGACTTTCGTCGGGATCGACGCGGGTGGTTTGCACACCGTCGCACGACGCGCAAACGGTACAGGCGTAGCCTGGGGCAGCAACGGAAACGCTCAGTGCAAGCTGCCCGCCCTGCCCGGCGGCCTGCTCTACGTCGATTTCGCGGCGGGCGGACATCACACGCTTGCGCTTCGCAGCGACGGATCGGCCCTGGCCTTTGGGCGCAACTTCGACGGACAGTGCAATGTGCCCGCACTTCCCGCGGGCCTCTCTTACGTCGAGATCGCGGCGGGTGCCGCTCACAGTGTTGCACGGCGCAGCGACAATTCGCTGCTGGCCTTCGGGCTCAGCACCGACGGTCAGTGCAACGTGCCCGCGCTCCCCGCCGGCCTCACGTACGTCGATATCTCGGCGGGATTCAACCACACACTCGCCAGGCGCAGCGACGGTTCGATCGTGGCCTTCGGCGACAACACCTGGGGCCAGAGCAGCGTGCCGGCACTGCCTGTCGGGCTCACCTACGCCGAGAACGCCTCGACCGGCGAACACAGCTGCTTCGCGGCCCCCATCCCCTCCGGAGTGCTACCGTGACGGCATGATCAGGGGCTTGGACTTCCTATCCGTCCTGCACGCCGTTTGCGCCGCCAATTCGAGCTCGCACAGGAACTCGCTCAGTCGCGCGTCAGGACGTCGAGGATGCGTTGCTCGCGTTCCTGCAGCAACTCGCCTTGGCGCCGGAGCAGCCAGCGGTAGAGCAACACCACGGCGACCAGTTCGAGCGCGTGCAGCAGCGGGAACAGCGGCAATGCGCGGACCCAGGTCGGAGTGCCGAGCCACGGACCGCTCAGCAAGAAGTCGATCGCCGAGGGGATCGCGAGCGGGGAGAGCACGAGCGGGATCGCCAACACCGAGAAGAGTTGCCACGCGATCGTCGCGAACTTCGCGTTCATTGCCTTGAGGCTGCCCTCGCGCAGTCGCATCGGCCCGAGGATCGAGACGAAGTTGCCGACCAGGCACAGCAGCAGGTAGGCGGAGCCGAGCTGCAGGCAGGCGCCGACGAAATGGGCGAGGTCGGCGGGAAACAGGAACTGCGAGGCGACGAGGGCGACGAGTCCGATGCCAAGACCGAGCGGAGCTGTCGCAAGGTTCTTCCCGAGTAGCAACTCCGCGCGCGGCACCGGCGATAGCACGAACGCGCGGAAACCGGCGCGGTCCATCCCGAACTGGTTCTGGATCAGTTGCAGGATGCTGAGCAGGCCCAGCATGACGGCTCCCAGGCTCACGGAGGGAGCGAACGCGCTCAGCGATGCTCGGCGGGAAGCATCGGCGAAGAGCGCACCGAATACGACGAGCAGGATTACCGGGCTCAGCAGGACCAGCTTTACTTCCGGCGCGCGTAGCAGTCCGCGCAGCGTCCCCATCGCGACGCCGGACGCGCGTTCGCCGACGAACGGCAGGCTGCGTTCGACGAGCAGCGCCTTGCGGACACGACGCGCGCGCTCGTGCTGCACCGACACCGAGCCGGGCTCCGTCGGCAGCGCGATCGCGTTCGTGCGCGCTGCACTGCCTGCGCGCCCGAGCGTGCGCACCGTCGTGTGGAACGAACGCCACAGGCTCAGCGCTCCGATCGACAGCATCCCGAGCGCGCACAGCAGCGCGTGCACGGCGTTCCCCTCGAAGCTCGCGAGCATCCCGTACGGGAGCCAGCCCACGGGCACGACTTGTGCGGCCAGCGTGATCCTCTGCTGGACGACGAGTTCCTCTTCTCGGCCCCGCGCTTCGCGCTGCTCCAGCTCGGCCTTGGCGGCGTCCGCCTCGGGCCCCTTCCCCTGCGACACCTTCGTCAGCTCGCGCAGTTCCTGGCGCTGTTCCCGCCGCTCCGCCCGCCCGAGCCTCGACGTGCCCAGGTTGATCAGGTTCGGCGCCTGCAGCAGCAGCACGAAAACGAGCGTGACGACCGCGAGAATGTTGCGGCCGCGGCGTTTGTTCTCCATCAGCCGCGCGAGCCACCCGCGCAGCTGGTAGGTCAGCGCCGTGATCATCACGAGGAAGCCGAGCACCAACGGGAAGCCGAGCAGCATGCGCGGTCCTGCGGTGACGACCAGCGCGAGGCACAGGCCGGTCATCGCCGGCAGCAACAGCCCGACGCTCAGGCTCACGAACGAGCTCAGGTAGTTGTAGAGAAAGACCCAACCGAGCGAGACGGGCAGGTGCAGCAGGTTCTTGAACGACATCGCGTCCGAGCGCTGCAGGTCCGTCACGAGCCCGATCGTCCAGGAGAAGAGGAACGCCAGCGCGAGGCCGCCCCAAGTCAGCAGCACCGTCATCGGCTCGGCCTCGGGCGACAGCTCGATACCGAGGGCGAATGCTCCGACGAACAGCCCGACGGCGGCGAGTAGACAGAAGCCCAGCAACAAGCCGAACAGCACGTTGCCGACCTTGCCTCCGCGGCGGATCCGGTTGCGCAGGATGCGCCAGCGCAGCCACAGCGTGGCCCGCAGGTGGTCGAGCCTCACAGCGCGCCGTCCCCGAGCCAGCTGAGCCGCGCGTCCGCGCCTTCGCGCGGTCCGACGACCTCGATAAAGCGCTGTTCGAGCGATCCGCCGCTGCCCAACTCGCTCATCGCGGTCTGCTCAACAAGCTTGCCGCCGACGATGATCCCGACGTGCGTGCACAGGCGCTCGACGATCTCGAGCACGTGCGAGGTCAGGAACACGGTCGAGCCGCGCTCGACGAAGTTCGAGAGCAGCCGCCGGATCGTGCGCGAGGCGATCGCGTCGACGCCTTCGAACGGTTCGTCGAGGAACAAGAGGTCGGGATCGGGCAGCAGCGCCGCCGCCAGCGCGAGCTTCTTCTTCATGCCGCTCGAGTACTCGACGGTCAGCTTGGTCTCGTCTTTCTTGAGGTCGAGCAGCGGCAGCAACTCGTCGATCCGCTGCCGCAGCATCCCTTTGTCCATCGAGTGCATGCGTCCGATGAAGGTCAGGTACTCCGACGCCGTCAGGTTGTCGAACAGCGCGAGGTCTTCGGGCACGACGCCGATGCGACTCTTCATCACCAACGCCTGGCTGCTCACGCACGGGTCCTGACCGAGCACGGCGATGCGTCCCGAAGTGGGCGCCAACAGCCCGGTCAACATCTTGATCGTCGTCGACTTGCCCGCCCCGTTGGGCCCTAGGAATCCGTAGAAGGTTCCCTTCCGCACTTCGAGGTCAATGTGATCGACGGCGACGAAGCGCTCGAAGTTGCGCGTGAGGGCGTTGGTTCGAATGGCGAAGTCCATGAGAGGAAGTGTGCTGCCCAGCGGATCGACGGGAGCAGAAAGTTCGCTTTCCGTGGCGCTCGGAGTTCCCTGAGCAAGAGTGGAGCCTGAGTCCCGGCCGCAGTTTGGCGCTCCGCGAAGCTAGCACGATCCGCACGACGCCGACCATCCGCGACCTGCTCGTCGAGAATCGATCCGGCGGCAAGTGGTCATGGCTCGGGTCGTGGCCCGCTTTCCAAACTCACCCGGGCGGCGCGTTCGACCCCCTGTCCCTCCCGAAAACCTCATCCAAACCTCCAGCGAAGCAATTCCCCGGGTGTCTGGTCGGGCTCTGTGCCGATCCTGCTCGCGAATTCGGCCGCGTCAGGGGGCGCCG
>JANMRV010000118.1:0-6473 GCA_031388685.1 Planctomycetota bacterium | reverse complement strand
CAACGCCGAGGTCACCTTCGTCACGGTGGGCGAAGACCTGCGCGCTTCCGAGACCTTCCAACTGGTCGGCGGAACCGAGGCCCTGATCGACCTGTCGAGCCGCGTCGTCTCCGGCGCGCACCTGGGCCATCACGTGCGCATCGTGGCCGAGCTCTCCGAGCTTCGCCGCCTGATCGATTCGTCGACACAGATCATCGAGCAGGCCTACCAGACCCGGCCCGACGGCGAGAGCGTCAAGAAACTGCTCGACGAAGCCGAGCACCGCATTTTCCAGATCGCGCGCGACCGCGGCGCCGAGGGCGCCGACCCGATCAAGAATGTGCTCGCCGAGACCTTCAAGCGCATCGATGCACAGTCGGAGCGCAGCGGCCTGACCGGGCTGGACACCGGCTTCTACGACCTCAACGACCGGCTCTGCGGCCTCAACGCCGGCGACCTGATCATTATCGCCGCGCGGCCCTCGATGGGGAAGACCGCCTTCGCGCTCAATCTCATCGAGCATGCCGCGCTGACGCAGCCTTCGTTCCTCGAAGTGCCGCCGACCGTGCTCCTGTTCTCGCTCGAGATGGGCAAGCAGCAGATCGTCAGCCGCATGCTGTGCTGTCGCGCGCGTGTCGACGCCCACAAGCTGCGCACGGGCCGGCTGCCGACCGAGGACTATCAGCAGCTCACCGAGGCTGCCGACGAACTCTCGAACGCGAGGATTTTCATCGACGACAGCCCGAACCTGTCGGTCATGGCTTTGCGCGGACGGGCGCGGCGAATGAAGGCTCAGCAGGGCCTGCACATGATCGTCGTCGATTACCTGCAGTTGATGACGCATCCCAAGGCCGAGAGCCGACAGATGGAAATCAGCGCGATTTCGCGCTCGCTCAAGGCGCTCGCGCGCGAGCTCGAAGTGCCCGTGATCGCGCTGGCGCAGCTCTCGCGCGCCGTCGAATCGCGCGAACCGCCGCGACCGATGCTCTCGGACCTGCGTGAATCCGGCTCGATCGAGCAGGACGCGGATGTGGTCATGCTGCTGTATCGCGCCGAGTACTATCCGAAGTTCGCGACCGACGAGAACAAGGGCAAGGCCGAGGTGATCATTGGCAAGCACCGCAACGGTCCGACCGGCACGGTGACCTTGAACTTCTTTCCGCAGCACATGCGATTCGCGAGCCCCGACACTTCGGTGGCCGAACCGATTTTCGCGTGAGACTTCACGTCGCTGTGCTCGCGCTGGCGATGCTGTGCGCCTCGGCGTTCGGGGCGCAGGGTTCCGCCACGGCCGGTGCACAGCCGAAGAATCCCCACCTGCCCACGGCGCCGGTCCAGGCAGCGCCCGCGACGCAAAGATCCGAATTGCCGATTGTCCAGTCGATCAGAGTCGAGGGCATGCTGCGCTACAGCGCAGCGCAACTGATCAGTGCCCTGGGACAGAAGACCGGCGAACTTCTCGATCCCGATGCGATCGATCGCGGTATTCGGACGCTGTGGAGCAGCTTTCACGTCCGTGGCCGCGTGGACCTGCTGCCACGTCCCGCGACAGACCCCACACTAAAGCCCGAAGTCGAGCTGCTCCTGAGCGTGGTCGAAATGCCCTCCGATCGAGAACCGCGTTTCATCGGCAACGTCGGGATCGACACCAAGACGCTCAAGAAGTGGGCCTTGATCGAGGATCGCGTCGAGCTCTTCGAATACCAGGCGAGCCGCGTGCGCCAGCGACTGCTCGAGGGTTATCACCGCGATGGTTTCTTCTGGGCCGAAGTGGAAATCGTCAAGCGTGACATGACAGCGGGCGTCGCCGAATCCGGCGGGCCTATGACCGATCTGATCTTCGACATCCGCGAGGGTCCTAAAGTGCGCGTCAAGGGCGTGCACGTGCGCGGCAATCGTTCGATGCCGGACAAGGGCTTCGGGTTCTGGAAGGACGGTCTGAGAGCTTTCGCCAGTCCGCAGTTGTCGCCGCCCGGCATCTTCAACTGGTACGGCAGTGCGTTCGTGCGGGAAACCCTGGACGCGGACGTGCTGGCCATGCGCAACGTTTATCGCGAGCGCGGTTGGCTCGACGCCAGGGTTGAAGTCGAGAACCTCGAGTGGAGCGCCGACCGCTCCCTGGTGCAGATCCACATCGTGATCGACGAGGGCGAGCCTTACATCGTCGACGAGGTCAAGGTCGAGTTCTTCGAATTTGCCCGGGGCGACAAGGCCGACAGGGGCGATTGGCGCCTCAAGCCCGCCGAGGGCGGGCCGGGTCGTCCGCGTTTCACACCCGAGGAACTGCTGGCCAAGTGCGAGATGAAAAAGGGCCTGCGCTACGAGGATGGCCTGCACAGTCGCGACAAGGCGAGGTTGCGCGAGTTCTATGGCGCACAGGGACATCTTTCGCATTCGTCCCTGCCGAACGATCTGAAGTGGGACTTTCTCGAGCCGGCGCTTTTCTACAATACCGCAGAGCACAAGCTGCGAGTGACGTACCGCATCGTCGAAGGCCATCCGCTCAAACTGCGCGAGATTTCGTTCGGGGGAGCCAGCCATACGCGCGACGAGGTGCTGCGCCGCGAAGTCAGTGTTTTCCCCGGCGGAAAAGCCGACCAGAAGGAGATCAGCAGGAGCCTGGCGCGAATCCAGGGCACCGGTTTCTTCTCCGACCAGTTCTCGCCCGAAGCGCACCACGAGCCGAACTATCGATTCCTCGAGGTGCCGGGAACCAAGGAACTGGTCGACCTCGAGTTCCTCGTCGAAGAGGGGCGCGTCGTCGAGTTTCAGATTTCCGGCGGGGTCGATTCCAACGACGGTCTCTTCGGACTGATCCAGCTGTCGTTGAAGAACTTCGACTTGGCGGACGTGCCGTCCAAGTGGAACCGCACGCTGTCCGAGTTGTTCCGCAAGGAGGCCTTCCACGGCGGTGGCCAGAGAGTCGACCTCGAGCTCTCGCCCGGCACGCAGATCTCGCGCGCCCGCGTGCACTTCGTCGAGCCCGACATCTTCAGCCGCTACCTGGAGCCGATCAGCTTTGACATCGACCTGAGCCGCCAGTTTCGCATCGAGGATACGCACGACGAGGAGCGCTTCGACAAGCGCCTGAAATTTTCGCGCCGCTTCGGTTTCGACAGCTTCGTCGGGGTCGGTCTCGTGCACTCCGACATCGATGTCAGCGATGTTGACATCAATGGCGCGCCGGCGTCGCTCCAGCGTCAGGAAGCCCTCGGCACCACGGTCCAGTCAGGCTTCACGCTCGATTTTACGACCCGTTCGCTGGACAACTACATAAGCCCTCACAACGGCTGGAAGGCCGGTCTGCGCAACACGCTGTACAACGATTGGCTCGCCAGCGATTTCGAGTACCTGCGCTCCGACCTGCAATTGGACGGCTACAAGGCCACCGGAACGAAAGACGACGGCACCCAGCACGTGCTGCACCTCGAGCTCGACGGCGGGATCATGCCGACCTACGGCAGCACGGACGAAGTGCCCTACACCGAGCGTTTTTTCACCGGCGGCTCCAATTCGCTGCGCGGTTTCGAGCGGCGCGGCGCGGGCGATCGCGGCGGTGACGTGTTCGGCTTCCCGACCGAGCACGCGGCGGGAGGCGAGTCCTACTTGTCGGGCAGCGTCGAGTGGCTCTACCCGCTCTACTCGACGGTCCAGCCGGGCACCTACAAGGCGATCGAGTCGCTGCGCGGCGTGCTTTTCCTCGACTGGGCCGTGCTGGGCGAGAAAGCGAACAGCATAGACTTGGACGACACACGAGCCAGCGTCGGATTCGGAGTCGGCCTCGCCTACCCGCTGCCGATTCAGCTCAACTTCGGCTTCCCAATCCGCCGTTTTTCTGGCGACCAACGCCAGACCTTCTCCTTCAGCATTGGCTTTGGCCTGTGAGGCGGGTGGGCGGCAGGCCCGGCCAGGAAAAGTCGCGCTCTGCATTTGACAGGTTCGCGAGCGTCGGCTAACCCTGTCTCTTCGCAACGCGCTCCCCGCACGGTAGAGGAGCAGCGGGACCCACGCATCTGGGTTCGCGGCCATGACCACCCGCACACTCATAGAACTGGCCACTGCCTGTGGAGCTTCGCTCGAGGGCGGTGCTGCGCGCGACATACGCGGGCCCGCGAGCCTGCGCGAAGCCGAGTGCGACGAGATCTCTTTTTGCTCGCAGCCCCGTTTTCGGCCCGAGCTCGAGCGTACACGCGCCGGCGCCGTGCTCGTGCCGCGCGACATGCAGATCGAGCGCAAGGATCTCGCACTCTTGCGCTGCGACAATCCCAGCCGTGCCTTCAGCACAATCGTCGAGCTTTTCGCGCCGCCGCCACCCGCGGCCATTCCCGGAGTGCACCCCAGTGCCGTGGTCGAACCCGGCGCGATTCTCGGGGAGGGCGTCAGCATCGGAGCGCTCTGCCACCTTTCGCGCGGCGCTACGATCGGCGCGCGCACGATCCTGCGCGCACGCGTCGAAGTCGGCGAGAACTGCACGGTCGGCCTGGACTGCGAATTGTTCCCCGGGGTCGTGCTGTATGCGCGCGTCAGCGTCGGTTCGCGCTGCGTGATCCACTCCGGAACCGTGATTGGCTCGGACGGCCATGGCTTCGAACCCACAGCGCGCGGCTGGATCAAGATCCGCCAGTGTGGCACGGTCATTGTCGAGGACGAAGTCGAGATCGGCGCCAATTCCGCCATCGACCGCGCGCGCTTCGGCGTCACGCGCATCGGCCGCGGGACCAAGATCGACAACATGGTCCACATCGCTCACAACGTCGTGATCGGCGCGAACTCGATGATCATCGCCCAGGTCGGAATCGCTGGTTCTACGCGCCTTGGAGACGGCGTGGTGGTCGGCGGCCAGGCCGGGATTTCCGGGCATCTCGAGATCGGAGACGGCGTGCAGATCGGCGGCGGCACGGCGGTGATCGACGACTGGCCTGCGGGCTCCAAGATCTGGGGCTTTCCCGGTCGGTCGATCCGGGACACCCAGCGCGGCATGGCTTTCGTCGCGCGCGGTGACGAGTTGACCCGACGCGTGCGCGAGCTGGAAAAACGGCTCGATCAAATAGCCCCACAGACGGATAGGCCGCTGCCACCCGAAGTGCCGCCCAGCTCATCCCATTCCCAGAAGGAGATTCGATGACGCGCCTCCAGCGGACGATTCGCACACCGATCGAGTTTTCGGGCGTCGGGCTGCATTCCGGTCAGACGGTCAAGGGCCGCATGCTTCCCGCGCCGCAGGACACCGGCGTGGAATTCGTTCGCACCGACCTGCCCGATGCGTCGCCGATTCCGGCGCGCATATCGAATCGCTCGGCCATGGACCGGCGCACACGCCTCGAAAAGGGCAGTGCGCGCGTCGACACGGTCGAGCACCTGCTCTCGGTCTGTTGTGGCCTGGGGCTCGACAATCTGCGCGTGGAATTGAGCGGACAGGAAGTCCCCGGCCTCGACGGCAGTGCGCTTTCGTTCGTCACGCTGATCCAGCAGGCGGGTCTTGTCGAGCAGCGCGCCGAGGTCAAGGTCCTGCGGCTCTCGCGGCCGGTCTTCGTGCGCGAGGGGCCGGTGACGCTGGTCGCCTTGCCCACGGAAGGCAGCGGGCTTTCGATCGAGTACTTCGCCTCGTTCGACGAGCCCGGCGTCGAGTCCGGATCGATGTCGCTCGACATCACGCCCGAGACGTATATCAAGGAGATAGCGCCGGCGCGCACTTTCTGCCTCGCCTCCGAGGTTCCCATGTTGCAGGCCGCCGGCTTCGGCAAGGGCGCGACGCGCGAGAACACCGTCGTGCTGGGCGATCCGGCGACGAAGCTGCGGCTCACGGCCGAACCGGTGCGGCACAAGATGCTGGACCTGATCGGCGACCTTTTCCTGCTCGGCGCGGATCTGCAAGCCCACGTGATCGCCACGCGCTCTGGACACGCCACCAACGCCGAACTCGTCAAGCGTCTCTACGCGGTGCTGCAGGGCGAAGAGGTCGGCGGCCTCGCGCGGCGCGAATCCGGCCTCGACGTGCGCGAGATCATGCGCATGCTGCCGCATCGCTATCCGTTCCTGATGATCGACCGCGTGATCGAGGTCGACGGTTATCACCGCGCGGTTGCGGTGAAAAACGTCTCGATCAACGAGCCGTTCTTCAACGGGCATTTCCCCGAGCAGCCGATCATGCCCGGTGTGCTGCAGCTCGAGGCGATGGCCCAACTCGCCGGCGTGCTCATGCTGCGCAAGCTCGAAAACACCGGAAAACTCGCGGTTCTGTGGTCGATCGACAAAGTCAAGCTGCGCGGCGCGGTCGTGCCCGGCGATCAGCTGCGTATCGAAGTCGAGACCGTGCGCCTGAAGGACCAGGTCGGCCAGGTTCGCGGTGTCGGCAGCGTGGCGGGCCGCGTGGTGTGCGAGGCTGTGTTGACTTTCACCTTGATCGAAGCCTGACGGTTTTTCCACTCCCATGGCAACAGAAGTACATTCCACCGCAGTCGTTCACGCCGACGCCGTGCTCGGCGTCGACGTCA
>JANMRV010000117.1:0-5649 GCA_031388685.1 Planctomycetota bacterium | reverse complement strand
CTTTCGCGCTCGCGCGCGCTGAGTGCGAACAGCGCTTCCTCGATGCGCGCGAACTGCGCACGGCCGCGGCGCGAGGGCACGAAAGCGCGCAGCGTGTCGTCGAAGGCCAGGGCGCCGACGCGGTCGCCGCGCTCCAACGCGACGCCGGCGAGTTCGAGCGCTGCGTCGAGGCCGTGGTCGAGCTTCGACCAACCCTTCAGGCCCGCGGCGCTCGTGCGCGCGTCCATGCGCCGGCCGCAATCGATCAGGATCCACAGTTCCTGCCCGCGCTCCACATCGAATTGGCGCACGGTCGGCCGGCCGCGGCGCGCCGAGGCTTTCCAGTCGACGTGCCTGCGATCGTCGCCATGCGCGTAATCGCGCAGCGACTCGAACTCGACCTGTCCGCCCGTGCGGCGAAGGCGGTGGACGCCGAGATCGCGCCAGCGTTCGCTCTCGGCGAGCTTGAGCGTGCGCCGCAGGCTGGCCAAGGCGGGCCGCACGCGAATTTCCTGGCGCGCAGCGAAGCGCTTCTCGCGCTGCAAGAGTCCCAGCGGCCCGCTGACGCGAACGCGCACCTCGCCCAGCGCTTCCACTCCACGGCGCGCGGGGAGATAGCCGCGCTCGAGCCGCGTGGTTCCATCGGCGGCGAGCGTCGCATGGTCCGGGCCGCCGGTCGGATCGAACGCTGCGGGCGCGGACTGTTTGCGGCCCTGCTTCGTGCGCGAACTGACAGTGAACGAGGCCGGAAATTCCTCGCGCACTTCGACGTCCAGGAAACGCGACTTGGGCGCGCTCAGCGTGAGCGTGCGCAGAAATTCCTGGGACAGACCGATGCGCGCCGGCGTCGTGCGCTGCACGCTGATCGAACGTGCCGCCGCGAGCCGCTGCAGGTCGACGAGCGCTCCACAGAGCAGTGCCAGCAGCACAAGCCAGCCGGCGAAGGCAAGACCCTCGACGAGTGCGCAGCACAGCGCGATGACGCCTGCCGCGGTACACAGCCAGAGCATGCGGCGCGTCGGAATCAGCGCGGCACCTCGACCGTCTCGAGGAATCGTTCGAGCACGCTCGCCACATCGGTGCCTTCGACCTCTTCGGCGGCCTCGAGCATGACGCGATGTCGCAGCGTCGGCAGGAAGACGCCCTTGATGTCGTCCGGCGTCACGAAATCACGGCCCGCCAGGGCGGCGCGCGACTTCGCCAGGCGGAGCATGGAAAGGCCCGCGCGCGGCGAGGCGCCCAGAGACAGCGCCGGACTCGTGCGTGTCGCGCTGAGCAGACGCACGACGTACTGCGCGATCGAAGCTTCGACGCGCACGCCCTCTGCAACCAGCGCGCACAAGGCCAAAATTTCCGCGGCGTTGCTGACCGCCTGCACGCCAAGATCGGTCGGCTTGGCCAGCGGAGAGTTCGCGTGCGTTTCCAGCAACAATTTTGTTTCGATGTCGGGCTTGGGATAGCCGATTGACAACTGCACGAGGAAACGGTCGAGCTGCGCCTCGGGCAGGCGATAGGTGCCCTCGTGCTCGATCGGATTCATCGTCGCGATCACCAGGAAGGGCCGCGGCAATTCGCGGCGCGTGCCGCCTTCGGTCGTGGCGCCTTCCTGCATCGCTTCGAGCAGCGCCGACTGAGTTTTCGCGGGCGCGCGGTTGATCTCGTCGCACAGCACGATCTGCGCGAAGACCGGCCCCTTCTGGAACTGGAATGCGCCCTCGGCGGGGTGGAACACGCTCGTGCCGGTCACGTCCGCGGGCATCAGGTCCGGCGTGAACTGGATGCGCGAGAACGACAGGCCGAGCGCCGTGGCGAGCGCGCGCGCGAACAGGGTCTTGGCGACGCCCGGCGGCCCTTCGAGCAGTACGTGGCCTTCGGCGAGCAGCGCCGCGAGCGCTATTTCGAGTTCTGGCTCCATGCCGCGCACCGCGCGTCCGACTTCGACCTCGACGCGCGCGCGAAGGGCGTGCACGCTCGCGGCCAGGTCGCCGGGCTGTGAATCGCCGGCCGGATTGTTTTCTGATGTCTGCATGGATCGTTCGATGCTCCTGAGGTGGATCGTTGCGCTCGATTCAAACTGCTGGCGCGCGAAGGTCACGGCGGATAGTCGTCCCGAGCTGATTTTCGAGTTCGCGCATGACGCTGTCCAACTCGATCAGATCGCGCGCGCTGTTCACGGATTTTGCGGCGAGCGCATCCACCCAGCGCTGTTCGTTGCTACCGGCTTGGATCGCGCGCGCGAAACGGCGCGCGGCTTCGACGTTGCGCGGCGCTTGCGCACACAGCGCTGGCGCAGTCCTGGTCGCCGCGCCGATTCGCCGCGCGGTCCCGACTCGCAGCTGGTCGGCCAATAGATCGAAGCGCTGTGCCCGCTCCAAGAGCCTGGCTCGCGCCAGTGCGCGTGTGCGCGGTGACATGAACTCGTCGGCCGGCGGGTCGCGCGGAAGTTCGCGCGCGAAAAACGAGCGCCACAGAAAAAGCGACGCCAGCAGCACGAGTGAAAGGCTGAAGGGCAGCGCGCGCGCAGTCGTGGCAAGCTCAAGCAGCGACGGCGAGCCGCCGCCCAGGCCGCTCGACTCGTCGATGCGGATCGCGCCGCCGTTCGACAGCCGCTCGGCCAGCCGAACACAGACCACGGCGTGGTCGTAGGTCGAGAGGCTCGCGTTGTGGAAGACGGCGCCGATGCTGCACAGCACCAGACGGCCGCGACCGATCGGCAGCTCGACGATCAAGGCCGACGAGCGCGCGTCCTCGAGCAGCACATTGGCCAGCGCCACGCTCTCGAGGCCGGCGAAGCCGTGGCTCTCGGGCACGGAAACTTCGAGTGGCTCGCCGCTGATCCACTTGGCTGTCGGCGGCGCGCCCGCCGCGAAGGACTCCTCACTTCGCTGCGCGAGTTCGAGGTGCTCGATCTCGAAGAAGCCGAAGTCCGTGGCGAGGCGCGTCAACTGCTGCGGCTCGGAAACTTCCACGAGCACGCTCCCGCCACCGGCGGCGAAGCGGCGGTAGTGCTCTGGATTCGAGAGACTGCGACGCAAGGCTTCGCGCAAGGGAGCGGAACCGGAAGCGTCTTCCGGCTCCGCCGCGTCCGACTCCGGCAGATCGGGCTCGACTCCGTGGGGCAGCTGTGCGAGCCAGACCAGGCCGGGACCGGCGGCGAGCGCTCCGGGCCGCTGGTCCCAGCGATTGGCATCGAAGCCGAACTCCTGCAGGAGACGCACGAGTCCGCGCCGGCCCTCGTCGGACGACGAACGCGCGCCCTGGGTTTGCGGTGTCCCGGCGCTGGGGACCAGCCAACTCAGGACGCTCAGGATCGCGAGCAGCGCGAAGAGCAGGATCGCCGGCAATTTGCGATTCATGTCTCGAGCCCCTCGACCAATTCTTCCAGTCGGTTCAGCTGCGCGTCGCTGATCTCGCGCCCGCCGTAGACGAGCAGGTCGAGCTCCAGGACCAGCGGCGTGAGCGTGGCGCGCAGTTCAGGCGTATGCGCGCCGCGCTGTGCGAGCTCGTGATTCGTCCACGCCTCGCGGAACTCGAGGTCGCCGCGGCGCGAAAGGCCGATGACGAAAGCCGCGAAGAAAAGGCGCAGTGCCGCGAGTCGCTCGCCGGCGTTGCGCGCCTCGCGCGCACGACGCAGCAGGTTCGCAACACGTTCGCGAACCTGCGCGGCCTGGCCCGCGTCGGCAAGACCGGGTGAACGGGCGCGGCGCCATTCGATCTGGCGCACCAGCAGAATCACGAGACCGATCACCGCCGCTGCGGCGAGAAAGTAAAGCGTGTACGCAACCCACGAGCCGTAATCGAACATCCAGGATCCAACGTGCCGAAACGGGTCGAAGTGCTCGAGCAGGCGTTGCAGCCAGTTCTTGGAAGCCGATGCGGGCGAAAGCCCCGCGATGATTTCCTTGGCGCGCTCGCGCACAACCTCCGCGCCGATCGGATCCTGGAAAAACGCGATCACCGCACTCGTCCCACAAGCGCGGCATTGGTCAGCCGCTCCAGCCGCATCGCCAGATCGAAGCCCTCCCTGCGCACGCGGCAATCCAGATAGAAAACCGTGATCACGATCGACCAGCCCGCGGCGGAGACGGCCAGCAGCAGCGACGTGAGGAATACCTGCGCCAGCGAATACAGCAGCGGCGAGACCTGCTGTTCCTCGAGGGCCCAGTGGATGATCTGCGGCTGATCCAGAAAAGCCGCGGCAGCATCGAAGGGCAACTTGAAGGCGAAGGCGCAGAGCATCAGGCCGGCCCAGCGCGGAAAGCTCTTGCGCACCAACTGTTGCGAGCGCACCAGGCAGTCGAGCGGACCGCGGCTCTCCAAGAGCAAAGCCGCTGGCGCCACGGACCAGATGTACATGATGAAGATGAACCCGACCACGAGGCAGCAGCCGGCGGTCGTGCCCATCGAGACCAGGATGCTGCAGGCGATCAATGCGGGTCCGCGTTTGACGGCGACGAGCAGCGCCTTGCGCATCGAGAGGCGGCTGCCCTGCAGTTCTGCGTAGACGATCTGGATCGTCAGCGCGACGCTCAAGGTCTGAACCACCGTCGCTCCGATCAGGTTGAGCAGAACCTGTACGGCTGCGGACTCTTCTTCGGCGCTGCCGAGCAGCACCCAGGCGATGCGCACCGGCAACCACATCAGGAAGGCGAGCCCGACCGTGGGCACGAGGCAGGCCACGAATAGATCGACGGCGAGGTCGAGCATCTGGCCCACGCCGCGCGCGTGCATGGGCCAGCTCGATCCCGCGACGCTGGCGGGTGAATCGCCAGGGTCGTCACCCGAAAGTGTCTGTGTCGTCTCTGTCTGCATCGCGGGGAAGTGGGCGAAGCGTGAGAGTTTCGCTCCCGCGCCAGCCACTGTCCACGCTGGACGACGATCCGCGCTACAAGTTGCCCAGGCGAATCGCGCCGGTAGGGCAATTCCTGGCGCAGGCGTGGTCGCGGGTGCACTCGTAATTCGAGAGCTTGCGCACCGTGGCCTTCGGACCGCGGGCCGAGAAAGCCTCGGTCTCGCAAACCGCCTCGCAGATCCCGCAACCGATGCAGGCCTCGGCATCCAGCCGCACGCTGACGAAATCCCGAGGAGTGACCGGGCAGGCGAGCCCCTCGACCACGCGCGGCACGACCCAGTCGCGCGTCGCGGGGTGGCTCGAGAGCACGCGAATCGCTTCGTCGTAGCCGCGCTGCACGATGTCGGCGACGTCGTCGAAATCAAAGCGCGCAAGATGGCCGACCTTGGGCTGGATCAGCGCCGTGTTGTAGTCGACGTGCATGTGCAGCGATTGCTCGACGACGACCTCTTCGGCGATCTCGAAGGCGCGGAACATCGTGCTCGCGACGCGACTCTTGTAGTTGGGCGTCTTGTAGGTCGACTTGATCGAAAGATCGACCGCGATCACCAGCTCGGGCCGCAGCGTCTTGGCGAAGCGCAACGGCACGGGATCGACGATGCCGCCGTCCATGTAGTGGTAGCCGCCGCGCTCGTAGGGCTCGAAGATGCCCGGCAGGCAGCAGGACGAGTACACCGCGTCCACCAGCGAGATGTCGGTCATGCCCTGCGTGCCCCAGAAGGCCAGGCCGCCGGTCTCCAGGCACACCGCGTTGCAGTAGAAGGGCACCTTCATCGTTGCGAAATCGAGCTCGGGCAGGATTTCCGCCAGGCGCTCGC
>JANMRV010000710.1:0-1399 GCA_031388685.1 Planctomycetota bacterium | reverse complement strand
CACGTGCGCGAAGGCCTCGGCCAGCGCAGCGCGCTCGAGCAGCACGGTGGTCGTGCCGTCGCGCGCCGCGCGCGTGCGCCGGCCCAGGGCCGCGACCAGCGCTGCGAGGTCGGGTGTCTCCGCCGTGTCGCTCACGGCTTGCGCTCCCAGCGCGGCGAGGGCCGCGGCGCGCGCTCGGGCAGTTCGCGGCGCGACGCGGGGTCGTGCGCGTGCTTGTCGAGCCGCGAGCGTTCCACGGCCGAGTTGGGCTGGAAGAGCGAGGCGTTGGTGCCCTCGTCGATCTCGGGCCCGGGCTCGCGCGCGGTCAGGCGCCCGAGCGGGTCCTCGCGCTCGATCTTCTTCTGCAGTTTGAGGATCGCGTCGATGACCGCGTCCGGTCGCGGCGGGCAGCCGGGCACGTACACGTCCACCGGCAGGATCGAATCGACGCCCTGCACGACCGCGTAGGAGTCGTACATGCCGCCCGAGGACGAGCACACGCCCATGGCGATGACCCACTTGGGATCGGGCATCTGGTCATAGATGGTGCGCACCGCCGTGGCCATTTTCCAAGTCAGCGTGCCCGCGACGATCAACAGATCGCACTGCCGCGGCGAGAAGCGCGCCGCTTCCGCTCCAAAGCGCGCCAAGTCGAACTTCGGCCCGATCATGGCCATCAGCTCGATGCCGCAGCACGAAAGCCCCAGCGGCATGGGCCACAACGAATTCTTGCGGCCCCAATTGATGAGGAAGTCCGCGCGCGTGGCGAGGAAGCCGAGATCCTCCACGCCTTGAACCGGTTTCAGCGATCCCAATCGAGACCTCCTTTGCGCCAGACGAAGGCGAGGCCGACACCGAGCACGACCGCGAACAAGGCGATTTCGAAGAACACGATCGGGCCCAGTCCGAGCCGGTAAAACTCCGGGGCAGTCACCGCCCACGGAATGAGAAAGATCGACTCTACGTCGAACAGGATGAACAGCACCGCGACCAGGTAGAAGTGGATCGAGAGCCGGATGCGCGCGCTGCCGAAGGGCTCCATGCCGCACTCGTAGGCCGCGCCCTTGGCGATGCTGCGCCGTTTGCCGCCCAGCACGTCGCACAGGACGATGTTGACGACCGCGAAGCCGACGATCAGGACCAGCAGGATCAGGATCGGTGCGTAATCGTTGAGCATGGGGCGGTCGGGGGAGCTGCGTGGGACTGCGAACCTGCCCGCTGGTGGAGCGCGCTTCGGCGCCCTCGACCCGCATGCATCCGGCCTGGGCACCGGAACCTGGCGAGACGCCGAGGGTGGGGATCCGGGACCTGACCGGGAGTTCGCACCCCCTTGGTGTGGAGGGCGAGGAGTCTAGCGGGCGCGCGTGTCGGCTCCAAGCAATTGGAGGCCTCAGGAATCCACGTGCACGAACTTGCCGCC
>JANMRV010000048.1:0-15198 GCA_031388685.1 Planctomycetota bacterium | reverse complement strand
CAGGATCGCAATCAGCGCCTCGCCGGCGATGAAGCCCGAGGCCAGCGGCAGGACCCAGCCATTGCTGCCCGCGGGATCGCGACGGCGCGCCGCCCATTCAACGATCGCGCCGATCAGCATCGTCGCCACGGCGCTCGCGGGCACGAGCATGCCGATGCCGATGCCCGTCGGCGACGGCACAAAGGTTCGGCGTTTGGGATCCTGCTCGAGCACGGTGAAAAGGATGCCGAGCACGACGGCGATGCCAAGCGCGATCAGCGCGCTGGGGTGCAGCACGGAAAAACCCTGACTGAGCAGCTTTGCGAAACCGACCCACTTCTGCGAGATCGGACTCGACAAGCCATGCTCGCCGCCGATGCCGTAGGTGTCGCGCAGGAGCGGATAGGCGAAGGAAACCGCGACGGCTCCCACGGGCACGGCGAGCAATTGGATGTAGGTGATGTAGCGCGGCGTCGAGCCGACCATCTCGCCTGTTTTATAGCTCTGCATCAGACCTTCCGATTCCGCGACGATCGAACCGGTGACGCCGCTCGCCAGCATGTTGGCCTGCACGTTGTGCGGCGCGATCACGCCGAAAACGCCTTGCATCAGGTTCGAAAGCGCGCTGATCGGCCCCCAGTTCGTCTCGCCGAGCACGCGCAGACCGACCAGCATCAACGGCAGCGTGAACAGGATCGCGAGCGAGGTCTGCCACATCGGAAGCCCGAGGCTGAACTTCTGCACGAGTACCAGTGCGATCGCCGAAAGGATCGAACCGATCACGACCCAGCGCATCGGAAAGTCGCCGGACTCGACGCTGGCACCGGAAAGTTGCTTGAACGTCTTCGCCAGGATCTTCCACTTCAAGAACAGCGCGGTCAGGCCGCCGGCGACCATCATTCCCGTCGCGGGCCACATGACCCACAACAGGATTTCGTTCTTCTTGGCTCCGTCGAGGATGATGCCCGCATTGGCGAGCAAGACCGGCGCGAGGATCCAGGACAGCGTCATGCCGATCGCCATGTTGATGCAGATGCGCAGGCCGATGATCATGCCCGAGCCCAGGTTGAGCAGACTGAGCGAGAAGCCTACGCCGGTCACTGAGGAGAACCGGTTCAACGGCAGCGCCAGATTCTCGGCAATGAACTGGCGCATCGTGCACAGCGCGAGCAACGCCGATGCGAGCAAGCCGCCGAACATCGCGCGCGTCGCCCGCTGAGCGCTGGCGCCGCGCGCGTCGAGGACCAAGAGCGTCTCCCCCGCCGCGAAGCCGTCGGCGTAGGGCAGCTTCTCGTCGACGACGAAGTGACGCCGCAACGGTACGGCGAGCAGCACACCGAGGGTTCCGGCGGTCGTGAGCCACAGAAAGGTCTGCAGCTTGTTCAACGTGAGGTTGACGCCGACCGTAGGATCGCCCGACAGGATGTCGAAGGCCGCAAGCACGGTGCAAAGGAAGGCCGTCTGCCCGGCGATCATGCCGGCGGACTGCGCCAGATTGCTCTCGCGCTTGAGACTGATGCCGCGGCTGACCAGCGCCAGTGCCATCCAGCCGAAGAAGGCCGAGACGACCGCGATGTTGGGTCCGAAGCCGAGCTTGAGGACTACATACGGGTAGGAGGCACCGATGATCACCGCCACGAGCAGCGCGACGATCACGGCGCGGATCGTGAATTCGCGCTCCGGCTGGACGAGACCACCAGGCAGCGTTCCTTCGGCTTGATTCATGGCGGCGTACGCTAGCATCCGCCCGAGGCCGCGTCCCAGCGGGCATGAAACGATCGCTCGAGGCGCGCGCAAATGGTTAGAGTCCGCGCCATGACACTAGCCCTGTTGTTCGCGGCCGCGCTTGTATGGCAGGAGCCGCTGGCGAAACTCACGCAAGGTCCGCTGCGCGGCGCCTCTGATTCGACCAGTATGGACTTCTGGGCAAGAGCGTCGCTGCCTGGCGAATACACGCTCGACCTGTGCACGCACGATGAGTTGAGTGATGTTTTCCCGACGCCGCAGGTCAGCACGGCGACGGCCGAGAACGACCTCACCCTGCACTGGCGCATCGAAGGACTGAAAGCGGGCAAAGACTATCTCGGCATCCGCATTCGCCATTCCGGGACCGAGGTGTGGGTGGACCATGCTGCGGTGTTTCGGACCAGCGCGGGCGATTCAAGCCCCAAGGCGAGCCTGATCTTCGGCTCGTGCTGCGAAGAAAAGACGCGGCCTCTGCAACCCATCTGGAACGCAATTCAACTTTGCGCTCCAGACGCGGTCGTCCTGCTCGGCGACACGCCCTACATCGAGAGCACCGACCTCGAAGTCCAACGCAAGAGCTATCGCGAGTTCTTCGAGTTCGAGGCGCTGCGCTCCACGCTGTACCGCACAGCCTGTTACTTCACCTGGGACGATCACGACTACGCCTGGAACGATCAATTCGGACTGGTCAAGGGCCGCGAGAATTCGCGCCGCGCGTTTCTCGAGTACCACGCGTCGCAGCAACTCGGTGTCGGAGACGAAGGCATCTTCCAGTCCTTCCGCCGCGGACCGGTCGAAGTCTTCCTGCTCGACACGCGCTGGTTCGCGGACATCGAAGAGTCGCTGCTCGCCCCGGGCAAACGATCGCTGCTCGGCGCGAAGCAGATCGCCTGGTTGCAGCAGGGGCTCGCCGCCTCGACCGCCGAGTTCAAGTTACTCGCCTGCGGCATGGTCTGGAACGACGCCGTGCGGCCGAACAAGAAGGACTGCTTTGGAAACTGGCTGGACGAGCGCGACGCGCTCTTGCGCTGGATCGGCGAAAAGAAGATCAGCGGCGTCGTGCTGGTCGGCGGCGACATCCATCGCTCGCGGGTGATCTTGCATCCGTTCAAGGCGCTCGCCGGTTACGACGTGCCCGAACTGATCAGCTCGCCGCTCGCCCAGTCGGTCATCGAAGCCGCAAAGGTCGACGCGCCGGGCCTGCTGTTCGACGTCGGCGCAGCGGCGTCATTCCTGTTGGTCGCGGCCAGTCGCGAGAACAGCGGCGCACAACTGCGCGCCCACATCGTGGACGGAGCGGGCAAGGAACTCTTCGCCAGGACCTTCAGTCTCGCGGAGTTGTCGCCCGCGCCGGGCAAGTGACTAGTTTCGCGATGAACGGGCTCGCGACTCAGCAGCCGGACCACGACACATGAGCAAAGGACGCCTGGAAGCCTTCAGCGACGGCGTGATCGCGATCATCATCACGATCATGGTCCTGGAATTGAAAGTCCCCCACGGCCACGAGTGGAGCGACCTCGCGCCGCTCTTGCCCGTGTTCTTGAGCTACCTGCTGAGCTTCGTGTTCGTCGGCATCTACTGGAACAACCACCACCACATGCTGCACGCGGCGTCGCGCGTCAACGGCAAGGTGCTGTGGGCCAATCTGCATCTCCTATTCTGGTTGTCGTTGATCCCATTCGTAAGTGGATGGATGGGCGAAAACCATCTGGCACCCCTACCTGTCGCGCTTTACGGGGTTGACATGCTGATGAGCGGCGTGGCCTATTTCATCCTCTCGCGCACCCTGATCAACCTCGAAGGCGCAAGCTCGAAGCTGGCGATCGCGCTGGGAAAAGACCACAAGGGCGTGATCTCGCTCGCGATCTACGCGGCGGCGATTCCGCTGGCCTTCGTGAATCCGTGGATCGCCTGTGCCTGCTACGTGCTGGTCGCCTTGCTCTGGCTCGTGCCCGACTCGCGCATCGAGCGCGGGCTGCCACATTGATGCCCGTGAGTGCGATCCTGCGCGGCCCCAAGCCTTGATGCCGGCTCCCAAGACTCTGTTCGCGTTCTTCGAGCGCGCCGCCGCGCTGCACCCCGATTCGATCGCGATCGATGTGCCGCCGTCCCATTCGCGCCGCACGCGCGCGACGATCAGCTACGCGGACCTGCGCCGGCAAGTCGCCGCGCTGGCCACGCATTTGCGCGCGGCTGCGCGCGCCGATGCGATCATCGCCATTCTGCTGCCGCGCGACTCGGTCAGGCTCTACGTCGCGCAACTCGCCGTGCTCGAAAGCGGCGCCGCCTACACCTGCATCGATCCATCGTTTCCAGAAGAACGCTTGCGCTTCATCCTCGAAGACTGCGACGCAGTTCTGCTGCTGACGGACGCCGCGGGCGCCAGGCGAAGTGCAGCGGTGGGATTCGATTCCGCGCGAGTGCGCGACGTCGAGTCGCTGCTCGCAAGGCCCGCGGCCGGCGGCGATCACGCGGAAAACGCGCGCGCCATCGCGCCCAGT
This sequence comes from Planctomycetota bacterium, assembly GCA_031388685.1. GTDB lineage: Bacteria > Planctomycetota > UBA1135 > UBA1135 > JADJQU01. The sequence continues at coordinate 10,972 of JANMRV010000048.1, read as the reverse complement.
GATCTGGCCTACGTGATCTACACGTCGGGCACCAGCGGCCGGCCCAAGGGTGTGCTGATCGAACAGCACAGCATCGCGAACCTGGTCGCATCGGACTTGGAATGTTTCGCGCTGACTGCAGCGGATCGCGTCGTACAGGGTTCGTCGCCCGCCTACGATTCGTCGATCGAAGAGAGCTGGCTCGCGTTCGCCGCGGGTGCGACGTTGCTGGTCATGGACGAAGAAACGGCGCGCTCGGGCCCGGACCTCGTCGATTGGCTGCGCATCGAACGTGCAACGGTCTTCTGCCCTCCGCCCACGCTGTTGCGCGCGACCGGCTGCGAAGATCCCGCGGCGGCGCTGCCCGAACTTCGACTGCTCTACGTCGGCGGCGAAGCCTTGCCGCTCGATCTCGCCCTGCGTTGGTCGCGCGGAAGACGATTGGAAAATGGCTATGGACCCACCGAATGCACGGTGACCTCCGTGCGCGGTCCTTTCCACGGCGCCGGTCCGGTGACCATCGGCCGTGCCGTGAGCGGAATCGGCGCACACATCCTGGGCCTGGATTCCGAAGAGTGCCGCGACGGCGAGCTGGGCGAGTTGTGCCTGTCCGGCGCCGGATTGGCGCGCGGATATCTGCATCGGCCCGAACTCGAGGCGGAAAAATTCCCGCTGCATCCGCGGCTAGGACGCATCTATCGCACCGGCGATCTGGCGCGACGATTGCCGAACGGTGAGCTCGAATGCCTCGGCCGCAGCGACAGTCAAGTCAAGCTGCGCGGCCATCGCATCGAACTCGAGGACGTCGATTCGCACCTCGCGCGTTGTCAAGGCGTTCGTTCCGCGGCGAGCCGCGTGCAAGGCGAAGGGGCAGGCCAGATCCTGGTCGCCTGCCTGGTCGCCGAGCGCGCCGACGCTCCACCGCGCGTCGAGGACATCAAGGCCGCGCTGCGCCGCTCCTTGCCGGAATCGATGACACCCAGCCGCATCGTCTTCGTGGACACGCTGCCCACCAGCACCGGCGGAAAGCTCGATCGCGCGGCGCTGCCCTTCGTCGATGCGCCGGTGCACGATCGCTCCGGCCCCATGTCGTTGCCGCGCGATGCGCTCGAGCGTGCGATCGCGGACACGTTTCGCGCCACGCTCGAGATCGAGAAGGACGTCGACGTGGACGCCGATTTCTTCGACGACCTCGGCGGAAACTCCCTGCGCGCCGCCATGGCCATTTCGCGATTGCGCGCGGATCCGAGGACCGATTCGCTCGCTGTGCGCGACCTGTACGACGCCAGAACCGTCTCGCGCCTGGCGGAGCGAGCGCGCGCTGCGGAACCTGTCGAAGACGCACCGCTGCGTGAGCTGCCGCGCGCACCCGGCCGGCCTGGACCGGTGGCCGTGATTCAGGGGCTGTGGCTCGGCGCGCGACTGATGGCCGCTTCGCTCGGCCTGTACGTCGCCGTCTTCGAGCTCGTTCCGTTCCTGTTCGAACGCCTGGGCGCAGTCTGGCTCGCGCTTCTGGCTCCGCTCGTCGCGCCGCTTGCCCTCGCGTTGTATGTCCACTCGACTTTGAACTGGGCCGTTTTCGTCAAGGAACGGCTCATCGGACACTACCTGCCTGTGCGCGCGCCGGTGTGGGGCAGTTTCTTCCTGCGCAACTGGATCGTGCAGCAAGCCGTGCGCAGCGTGCCATGGCGGCTGCTGCAAGGAACCGAATTCCAGATCACGGCGTTGCGCAAGCTCGGCGCGACGATCGGCGAGCGTGTGCACCTGCACCGCGGCGTCGATCTGCTGGAAGGCGGCTGGGATCTGTTGACGATCGGCGACGACGTCGCGATCGCGCAGGACGCGACGCTGCGCCTGGTCGAACTCGACAACGGCGAAATTCGCGTCGGGCCGGTAACGCTGGAAGCCGGGGTATCGCTGGAAACTCGCTCGGATGTCGCGCAAGGAAGCTTGCTCGAACGCGGCGCGCAATTGTCGGCTTCCTCGGCCCTTTCGCCGGGCCTGCGCATCGCGGCCGGCGAGCGCTGGGACGGCGTGCCCGCGACCCGCGCGGGGCCTGCGCGCGCGGCGTCCGAGCCGCTCGAAGCGCGCGTGCTCTCGCCCTACGCGCACGCTTTTTCGCTCGTGCTGGCTCGTCTCAGCGTCGGTCTCGTGGTCGCCTATCTGCCGGCGGTTCTGCTGGCCGCCGCCGCAACGGCCATCGCCGGCATCGATAGCGCGACCGTCGCCAAGTGGCTGCTCGAGCCCACTCTCGACGCGGCGGTCTTCTTTCCAGCCGCAGCGTTGCTCAGCGCGGACGTATTCCTTTCGCTGATCCTGCGCGCCGCGCTTTGCCGCGCGCTCGGCCGCATTTCCCCGGGCACGGTTCCGATCCGCAGCGCAGCCTTTCTTCGCGCAACGCTGAAGACCGAGCTCCTCGATGCGGCGAACTACTGGCTCAGTGGCACACTCTTCTGGCCCATCTGGCTGCGCGCGGCGGGCATGCGCATCGGCAAGGGCTGCGAGATCAGCACGATCATCGATGTCGTGCCCGAACTGGTCGAAATCAAGCAAGAAAGCTTCCTGGCCGACGGCATCTACCTCGGCGGCGCGCGACTCGATCGAGGCTGCGCGACTTTTTCGTACACTTCCTTGGGCCGCGACACGTTCGTCGGCAACCACGCGGTGATTCCCTGCGGCGCGGTCCTCCCGGACGACGTGCTGATCGGCGTTTCGACTAACGCGGATCCCGTGCGCATCCGCGCGGGAACTTCGTGGTTTGGTCATCCGGCTTTCGAACTGCCGCGCGGACACGCCGAAGAAGCGGACAAACTCGGCAGGCACTTGACGCATGCGCCGGGAGCGCTGCGCTTCGCCACGCGCCTGTTCTGGGAATTCCTGCGTTTCGCACTGCCGATCGTGCCGTTTTTTGTCGCGCTTTTGTGGTACGGAGTGGCCTGCGGCGGATCCATCGAGCAGAGCCCGTGGTTCACCGCGCTCGTGCTCGTGCCCCTGGCCACATTCGGCGCGGCGCTGTTCCTGTGCGCGGTCGTGCTGGCCATGAAATGGCTGCTGCTCGGCCGGGTCGAGCCCGGACGGCACGCGCTGTGGTCGTGCTGGTGCAGTCGCTGGGATTTCCACTACGTTGCTTGGACGCAGTACGCCCACGCGATTCTTTCGCAGATCGAAGGCACGCTGCTCTTGCCCTGGTACCTGCGCGCGATGGGCTGCAAGATCGGCAAGCGCACGGTGCTCGGCGCCGGATTCGCGCAGGTCGTCGATCCCGACATGCTCGTGATCGAGGATGAAGCGACCGTCGTCGGCATGTTCCAGGCGCACACGTTCGAAAATCGCGTGCTCAAGATCGATCGGATCACGATCCGCCGCCGCGCCACGATCGGAGCGGGCGCGGTGCTCTTCTATGGCTGCGACATTGGCGCGGGCGCGGAGGTGGCCGCCCACAGCGTGGTCATGAAACGCGAGCGGCTCTTGCCTGGACGCTTCTATGCCGGCTGCCCAACGCGCTCTTACCCGCGTCCGGTGCAGACAGCCGGAGATCTAGAGCCAACGCCGCGATCCGCGCCGTCGGCCGTGAGAACGCTCGAAGAACGCTGGCCCGCGCTCGACACCGCGCGCGGACTGGCGCTGCTTGGAATGATGTACGTGCACCTTGTTCCTTCCGCGGACGGCGGCCCGCTTTGGGAGCGCCTGGTCGGCGGTCTGGTCTGGCTGCTTGAAGCCAAGTCCGCCGCGCTGTTCTGCACGACGGTCGGATTTTCGATCGCGCTGCTCACGGCGCGCGCAGGCGGATCGCGCCGGCTCGACTTTTATCTGCTGCGCCGCGCACTGCTCCTGTTCGTGCTCGGCTACGCGCTTGCGGCCACGTGCTGGAGCACGGAAGTGCTGCGGCCGCTGGCCTGCATGACGCTCGTTGCGGGAATGGCCGCGCGCTTGCGACCGCGCTACTCGATCGCCGCGATCCTGGCGCTGCTAGTGGCGACGCCGGTCTTGACGCAGCTGTTCGCCGGCTTTTTCGTCAGCGACTGGACCGACGATGGAGTGCACACGGGGTCCTTGCATTTCGACGCCTCGGGTCTGCGCTATCTCTTCTTCGACGGGAACTATCCGTTGATCCCTTGGCTCGCTTTCCCGTTGCTCGGCGTCGTCTTGGCCTCGGTCGGATTCGCGGGAGCGCGCGCGGCGCGCAGGACGTTTTTCGGGTTCTTCGGCGTCGCGATCCTGATGCAGATCTACGCGGCACTCAGCGACGATCGCGCCGACAGTTTCGGCGCGCTCGCGCCGCACCTGCTCCTCAACTGGGGCGAGAATGGCAGCCCGACTTCGATTCCCTTGATGATTTCCGCCGGCAGCACGGCCGGCGCGATCCTGACCGCGCTCGTCTGGTGGCAGTTCGAGGGACCGCGCCCGAAATCGCCGTCAGGTTTCTTCCGTGCCTTCGGGCGCGCGACGTTGACGCACTATCTGCTGCACCTCGCTATCGCGTATGCGTTGCTCTATGGGCACTTCGGCGAGCACGAGTGGCCGATGGCCGCGGGCTTGCTCGCGTTCGTGCTCTACATCGCCTTGATGACGCCGCTGACGCAGCGCTGGTTCAAGACACGACAGCAGGGGCCGCTCGAAGCGCTGCTCGCGCGTGCCGCCGGCCGCTATCGCGACTGAGTCACTTCGAAAAACAGTCGCTCGAAGCGTTCGGCCTGGATCTTCCAGGTGTATTTCTCGAGCACGAGCCTTCGACCGCTAGACGCGAGCTTGTTTTGAAGTTCCGGCGAGGCGAGCAGGCGACTGACGGCCTCCGCCAGGCTGTCTGCATCGTCGCCGATCAATACGTTCTCCCCGTCGCGCGCCTCGAGACCGCCCATGGCCTGCGACGTAGCGACGATCGGCAGTCCCATGGCCCAGGCTTGCAGGATCTTGTTCTTGATGCCTGCGCCTAGACGCATGGGGCAAACGAAGATGCTCGCGCGCCACAGGTGCTCGCGAACGTCAGCGACGGTGCCGGTGACGGTGACGCGATTCGAAGCGAGCGCGCGCACGCTTTCGACAGGCTCCCTGCCGATCAACGACGCGCGCAGCGCCGGACGCTCGACCCACAGCCGCGGCAGGATCTCTGCGCACAGATAGTGCGCCGCGTCCACGTTCGGCTCGAACGCCATGTTGCCCTCGAAGGCGATCGTATTCGGATCAGGCGCGTCGGAGGACGGATGGAAGAAGTCCGCGTCCACTCCATTGGGAATCGACGCCACGCGCGCGTCGGGAAAACGGCGCGCGTAATAGTCGGCATCGAGTTTTGAGGCGTAGACGTTGGCGCGCGCGCGCGAACTGATCTGGCGATTGATGCGCGAGTAGAGCCACAGGCTGCGCCACAGGCGCGGCTTCTCGCCAAGCGCAGCGTGCTTCAGCGCGCGCTCGAAGGTAATGCCGGGCTCGTCGATCGAGTCGACCACCACGGGCGGCGACGATTCCACCGGCGGCAGGTTGCGCAGCATCAGCCCGCCGATGTCGAGGATCAGGTCGCAGGCCGAGGCCGCAAGAATGTCCTCGAGCGCGCGCTTCAGCTTTGGACTCTCAGGCATGAAGTGCTCGGGCGAAAGCGAAGACAGCACGCGCGCGGAGAGCGAACGCGGGGGCTCGCTCGGAAAGGGCAACGCTGTGACCCTTTCGAAGACCTGCGCCGACTCCCCATCGATCGCTTGGCCCGGCTTGGCGAAACACAAGAGTTCGAAACTGTGTCGCGGTCTGAGTTGGCGCGCGATGTTCACGAAGCGCAGTCCGTCTCCGGAGCGCAGAGCGAGCGGCTTCGTGGCGAGGACGAGAATTCTCATGTCAGGCGAGCGGCGGCGAGTCCCGGGGATCGTCGGCGCACGCGAGTGGGCCAAGACTACCTCAAGCGATGTGGCACTGCCTCGCGCCAAAGCGAGAACAAGCTCAGGCTGCGGCGTTCGCCTTCGCCCGCTCGTAAAGTGTCTCGGGGGCGATGTCTGCTCCGTTGGGCCACGCGACGGTTCCACCTTCAAGGAAACAACGCCTGAAATAGGCCGGATCTCTGAGCGGTTCGAAGATAGGCCCCTCGAGCCACTGCGAGAAATCTACCGTTGCCTCGAGTCCGTCATTGAACGTCAGGTGGATCTCATAGGCGGCGCGGTATTCGGCCTGAATGACGCTCGGCAGGAATTTCATGTTCGTCCCATTAGTCCAGCGGGGCGATCCGCTCGATAGCCTGCCCCGTTTGAATCCTATTCCAGTTGGCCTCGAGTTCTGCGTGAGGCGTTGCGGCCCAATCGCGGACAAGACGCTGCGCGGTCCTCGAGCTGAGCATACCTGCCAGGAGTTTCCCGTCGAGGGTGAAGGTCGCTTGCTGCCCTTGGTACTCAGCGTGAAAGTGCGGCACCCCATGTTCACGATAGAACATGCGAATGATGATTCCGAAGAAGACCGCGACGACCGGCACCTTCGCATTCTAGCCCATCACTGGCTCACCGGTGGACGCCCGACATTGACGAGGATGAGGGAGTCGGTGGCAGCCGGCGCTGAATGGCTGGCAGGGATGGAGAGCGCAAGAAGGCCCCACGCCGTCGATTTGCCAGCGCCATGACAGGCCGGATGGGTTCATGAACTTGAACGCTCGGGTTCGGTAGTTGTCATGCGCCACATGAGATCCTGGGCCTAGTCGCTCGCCAGGCCCGCCAAGATTTGGAGAGGCATGACCGGGGAAGTACGAGTTTGCATTGTGCTGGATCCGGACTTCGGAGAGCGACTGCTGCCCCTACCGAACGCCACTTCCTTCTGGATCGTTCAATCTCCGACCAACGAACGCTGGGCTAGGGCGGCCTGGCATACAGGAGCAAGCGCTGACGATCCCGATGGAACTTCGACCACGAAGGGCGTGACTACTTTTGCCCCCCTTCCGTTCGGATTCGAGCTGCTCGACCGGATCGAGGAACACCACGGTCTTTACGCACAGGATCCACCAGTCACCGCTCTCGAGATCATCGGACTCGAACTCACGCAGGGATTTTCGGCGATGTTGGCAGAGTACGGCTACGCGGAAACCTTCGCGACCCACTGCGGCTTCGGCGCGCGGCGCAGCGAAGCAGCCGCGCGACGATGCGCCGGGTGACCCAGCTGCGTTTGCACATACTCGTAGGATGGGCGTCCTCGTCTAGAGCAAGCGAGAAGCAAGCGCCGGAGGATCAACGGGCTCGCACGGCTAGCCTTTCGACCCCGCTCCGCCGCGCTCGAGGATCGAGGTCGTCGATCTTCCCGCGAGCAGCGGCGCGAGGACCACGCTGCCGCCGTGGCTTTCGACCCACTCGCGGCCGACGACGCCCTTGTCCTTCCAGTCCTCGCCCTTGACCAGCACAGCGGGATTCACGCGCTCGATGATCGTCGCCGGCGTGTCTTCGCTGAATGTCGCGACCGCGTCGACCATCTCCAGCGCGGCGAGCACTTCGAGGCGATCGCCGAGGACATTCACCGGCCGCGTCGGGCCCTTCATGCGCCGCACGCTGGCGTCGTCGTTGACGCCGACCACCAGGACATCGCCCTGCGAGCGCGCAAAACGCAGATATTGCACGTGGCCTGCGTGCAGGACGTCGAAACAGCCATTGGTAAACACGACGCGCAGCTTTTCCTTGCGCCAGCGCGCGAGCACGGTCTCGAGATCCTCGCCCAGCGCAATCTTGCGGCTGCCCCAGGCATGCCGGCCCAGCGCGCCGGAAAGTTCAGCGCGCGTGACCGAAGCCGCGCCGCGCTTGCCGACGACGATGCCGGCGGCGTGATTCGCCAGCAACACGGCGATGCCGAGCGGCCGCTTGTCCCCCAGCGCGATCGCCAGGTGACTGATCACCGTGTCGCCGGCGCCGGTGACATCGAACACCTGCCGTGCGACGGTCGGCACGTGGCCCGCGGCGCCGTCCTTGGTCATGTGGAACATGCCGTCCGCGCCGAGCGTGATCACCGCGGCGTCGAGCGACGCGCTGCGCATCAGATCGCGCGCGGCAGCCGGCATCTCGTCGAGCGACTTGAGCTTGCGGCCCAGCGCTTCTTCGGCCTCCTTGCGGTTGGGCGTCACCAAAGTCGCTCCGGCATAACGCGAATAATCGCTGCCTTTGGGATCGACGAGCACGGGAACGCGCGCCCGGCGCGCGGCGGCGATCACCACTTCGATGACCTGCTTGGTCAGGACTCCCTTGCCGTAGTCGGAAAGGATCACGGCCTGGGCTTTCTCGACGCGCGCGGGCAATTCACGCACGAAACGGGCCTCGTGCTGCGCTGAAATCGCGTGGGACTTTTCCCAATCGACGCGCAGCATCTGCTGCACGCCGCTGATCATGCGCGTCTTCTCGGTCGTCGGCCGGTCGGCGTCGGCAATGCAGCCGGACGCGTCGCAGCCAAGCTCTTCGAACATGCCGAGCATCTGCCGGCCGCGCGAGTCGTCTCCGACGACGCCGACGATTTCCACGGGCGCTTCCATGGCGCGCAGGTTGGCGGCCACGTTGCCCGCGCCGCCCAGGCGATCTTCGCTCTGGGTCGCGGAAAGCACCGGAATCGGCGCTTCGGGGGAGATACGCTCGACCGCTCCGGTCACGTAGCGATCCAGGATCAGATCGCCGATGACGAGGATCCGCGGGCGGCCGAGGCTCTCGACAATTTCTCTCAGTTGTTCGGGATGCATCTTGGACGTGGGTTCAGCTCAAGCACTGTGCGGACCGCGCAGGTAACCGCCGCTCGTGTTCAAGACCTCGACGTAGCGCCGCACGCCGTCTTCGAGGCTGGTGAATTCGCGTGAATAACCCGCCTTGCGCAGCGCCGTCAGGTCGGCGCGCGTGAAAGCCTGGTACTTGCCGCGCAGATCCTCGGGGAAAGGAATCTCTTTCACTTTCGCGCCCTTGAAGTGCGAGGCGGTGGCGCGGGCGAGCTGGTCGAAACTTTCGGCGCGGCCGCTGCCGCAATTGAAAATCCCGCGCGCCTTGGACAGTGCGAGGAAGTAGAGATTGACCTCGACGACGTCGTCGATGAACACGAAGTCGCGCAAGAATTCCTTGCTGCCCTCGAAGACCGTCAGATCCTCCCCGCGCAGCGCCTGTTGCTGCAGCTTGAAGACCAGCGAGGCCATGCGGCCCTTGTGGTTCTCCTGTGCACCGTACACGTTGAAATAGCGCAGCCCCACGACCGTGGTCGTGACAGCGCCGAGTCGCGCGCGCACCCAGTTGTCGAAGGCCAGCTTGGAAAAACCGTAGACGTTCAGCGGCCACTCGCAGGCAGGCTCTTCGCGAAAACCGTCGGCGCCGTTTCCGTAAGTCGCGGCCGACGAGGCGTACAGGAACGGGCAGCGTCCCGCGGCGAACTCGAACCAGGCCTTCGACGATTCGAAGTTGGTCTCCATCATGAAGCGGCCGTTGTGCTCGGTGGTGTCCGAGCAGGCGCCCTGATGCAGGACGGCGTCGATGCGCGCGCCGGCGAGCTTGTGCCTCAGCGCATCCGCCTGACGCACGTCGACGAAGTCCGCGAAGCAGAGCGAGTTGAGGTTCTGGTGCTTGTCGCCCTGCTCGAGATCATCGACGATCACGATGTCCTTGATCCCGCGCCGGTTGAGAGCGTGGACCAGGTTGCTGCCGATGAAGCCGGCGCCTCCGGTGACGATGTGCATTGTGGTTGTGGTTCGCAGCCGCTGCCGACCGCGGGCCGGCCAGGATCGGCCAGATCGGGTCGCAAAGTCCAGTCCAGCCGCTGCGCGCGGTCGGTCTCAGTCCGATTCGGGGTCTTCGGCGCGCGGCCTTGGTGGATTCGGGTCGGCCACGGGAGCCTTGTAGAAGCGATTGTGAAACCAGAAGTACTGCTCTGGCGCGGACAGGATCATCTCTTCCATCGCGCGGTTCAACGCCGTCGAAATTTCTTCGGGCGTGGCCCGCGCGAAATCCTGGGGTTCGAACACGCGCGTGAAGTGCATGCGGTACTTCCAGGGCTGCGGCAGGGCCTCGCACCAGACCGTGAACACCGGCACCTGAAGCCGGCGCATCAGGATCGCCGGGGCGCGCTCGCAATGGGCCAGGCGGCCGAAGAACGGCGCGACGGTCGGGCTGCGGCGTGCACGCTGGTCGAGCATCAGGATCAGGCTGCCCTTGGCCCGAAAGATCTTGGAGACGTCCTCCATCGCCCCGCGGCGATGCAGCAACCGATAGCCGCGCGCATCGCGCTGGCTTTGAAAGGCGATCGACATGTACCTGTTGCGCGGCGGACGCGAGACCACGTAGGCAGGCCCAAGGCCGAGCAGCGGGATCGTGAGCGCGCCCGCTTCGAAGTCGCCAAGGTGAGGCGTGACCAGGATCCGTCCACGTTCCGCGAAGAGCGCTTCGCGCACGCCTGGGCCGTAGTGCATCTCGAAGTGGGCTTCGAAACCGTCGCGCTTCACGACGCGGTCAAGACCGTTGGAGCGCGCAATCATCCTGAAAAAGAAACTCCAGGCTTCGAAGATCAGTCGCTCGCGTTCCGCGCGCGGGAGTTTTCCTGCGTAGGCCTGGGTCAAAAACTCGCGCGCGGCGTTCGAGTGCCGGCGATCGAACAGGCGCATCGCGCGCGCAATCAAGCTCGCGAAAAGATCCTGGACGCCGATGGGCATGGATCCGAGCGTCCACAGCGCGGACAGAGCGAGTTTCGCCTCGATGAAGGCCCAGACCCCGCCGCGGTCTCCGACCACGGGCTGCCAGGCGATCGGCCATTCGGATTGGGGCTCGCTCATGGCACGCGGCCCTGTGGGATCGCGGACGCATCGGCGTGCAGCGCTGCATCGATGAGGGCTTCAATGGCAGCGAGTCCCGAGCGCAGGGAGAGCTCGATTTCCAGCGCCGCGCAGGTCACCCCCAGCGCCGCGAGCTTGACTTGGTCCTTCGCGGTGCAGAGCAACAGGCGTCCATCGCGGCCGAGGCCTGCGACATCGGCGGCTGCAAAAAGATGGTGGTCCTTGAAGCGCCGCTCTTCGTGCACGCGGGCGCCG
>JANMRV010000785.1:0-4994 GCA_031388685.1 Planctomycetota bacterium | reverse complement strand
CGGCGCCGAGCAAGAAGGCCAAGATCATCGAAGAGACGAGCTGACTGGCCTGGTTGACCATGCCGGAGATCTGCAGCGTGGCCACGTCGCGCACGAACTTGCCTTTGAGCATGGCGACGAAGCTGCGCCTGGGACTCAACGCCGCGGCTCCAGCACTTCCGCGTACAGCTCGAGCACGCGGCGCGCGTTGTCCTCCCACGGCGAGCGCCTGGCGTGCTCACGGGCCTGAGTGCAGAGCTTCGTTCTCAGTGCTTCGTCGCCGAGGATCTCGAGCAGCGCCGCTTCGACGCTGGCCGCGTCCTGGCGCACGAGCCGGCCGCTGGCGCCGTCGACGATCGCATCTTCAGCGCCGCAGTCCAGCGTGCCGATCGACGGAATGCCCGCTGCCGCGGCCTCGAGGTAGACGATGCCGAAGCCCTCGAAGCCGCCATCGGCGGCGGTCACCGGCGTGTGCAGGAAAAGACGCGCGCGCTGCAAAAGATCGATCTTTTCGTCTTCGCTGACGTTGCCGAGGAAGTGCACACGATCGGAAAGTCCTGCTTTGCGCACCATCTCGACGAGGCCTGCGTGGTAGCTATCGCCCGAACTCTTGCCGACGATGTAGTGCTCGAGCGTGGGAAAGCGCTGCACGGCGCGAATCCAGCCGGCCAGGGCCAGGTGGTGGCCCTTGCGCGGCTTGAGCTCGCCGATGCCCAGCGTGAACGGAGCTTTGTGCCAGGGCCGCGGGCCGTCGAGGGTTCGCGGCGCTTCGTAGTGGGAAGCGGACACCGCGTTGGGGATCACGATCAAGCCGCCGCGCGGACGATCGGACGCCCCAAGCAGTTCTTCCAGGCGGTGCGCGGTGTAGCGGCTGACGGAGATCAGTCCCGCCAACTGCCGGTAGGTCCAGCGTGCGCGCGCGGCGTGGCGCGCCGCGAGCAGCGGTTGGACGGAATAGGTGCCGTGGGCGGTGGCGATGCACGGAACACCCGCCAGCCGCGCGCCGAGCGCGCCGGCGAAATTGTGCGGATAGTCCTTGATCGCATGCACGAGGTCGGCGCGCCTCGCCGCGCGCGCGACGTTCCACGAGGCGGAGATCAGACTGAGCCAGAACTTCGGCCCGGACATGTGAAAGAAATAGTCCGGCGGCAGGGCCACGCGCACTCGCCAATGCGCGGGAACCTCTGAGGAAGTCGGCCGGTGCTTGCGCGCCAGCAGGATCTCGACCTCGAGAGCCGGGTCGAGGCGCTGCATCGTTTCGATCAGTCGCACGGCGTAACGTCCCACTCCGTCGAGGTCGGAGAGCGAATCGGTCAGGAATAGAACGCGCATCGAAGTCTTGGATGATCGCGCTCAGAGCGGCGCGGAGCAACCGCGCTCCTTCGCCCAATCGAGGATGCGCGCGGCGCGCGCGTCCCAGGTGCAGTCCTTCGCCCGTGCAAGTCCGCGGGCGCGAAACTTCGCACGCAACGCGGAGTCGGCAAGCAGCCGCGAGAGGCCGACCGCCAATGCATTGGGATCGTCGGGCGCGACGAGGACGGCATCCATGTCGGGCTCCAGCAACTCGCGCAGCGCCGGAAGATCGCTGGCTACCAGCGGCAGGCCGGCCGCGAAGGATTCGAACACTTTGAGGGGCGAGGTGTAGCGCGCGCTGATCTGTGGCTTCGACTTGTTGGGCACGACACCGATGTCGCCGGCTGCGAGATACAGCGGCACGCGCTCGGGCGGCTGAAACCCGTCGATGCGCACGTTGTCGGCTCCGCGCGCGCGCTCACGCAGTTGCGCGATGTCGCCGTCCATGCCGCCCGCGATGACGAAGCGCAGCTTGGGCGACTGGCGCGCGGCATCGACGAGCACGTCGACGCCTTTCCATTCGAGCAGCCCGCCGGTGTAGACGACGACGGAGTCCGTTTCGGAAAGTCCAAGAGCGCTGCGCGCCGCCAGACGGCTCGGCGGATTCTCGAAGCGCGTCCGCTCGATGGCGTCGTGTTCGACGCGCACGCTTTGCGGGTCGAGGCCCAGGGCCACGAGGTCCTCGCGCACGCCGCCTGAGATCGCGATCGTGCCCAAGGCGCCGCGCGCGGCTTCCAGCAGCCAACGCCGGCGCAGATTGCCGCCGGGCACGCGGTGGATCTCGAGCAAAAAGTCGCGCTTGCCCGCCTTGGCGAGCGCATGGCCGACTTCGATATCGCGCGCGAGCACCAGCGCGTTCGGAAAGCGCTCGGCCAGAAGTCGCGCAGCGGAACGCGCAAAGCTCCATTCCTGCAGTCGCGAAGGCAAAAACTGCAGCCTCACGGGAACACGCTCGATCCAGTCGGTGCACTTTGCGCGCAGAATTTCCGGCCGCGGCCCCGGCGGCACGCCGTAGTAGTCGAAGATGTCGCGACTGCCGCGCAGCTTGGGAGTGTTGCGCCGCTCGGCCACCAAGAGCGTGCTGTACCCGCCCGCGCGTGCAAAGGCCGCGCAGGACTGCACGACCTGCAGAGCCTGGGCGCGCTGGGAGGGCAGCTTGGTGTTGGCTACCAAAACGAATTCGCGTTCAGCGCTCACCGTGATGGCCGCGCGCGCCGGGTCGGCATTCAGCGCCCAAGGTAGCCCAGTTGCTTGAGCAGATCCCGATCGACGCTGTCGCGATCCGATTCCAGGACATCCTGCTGACGGATCGGAAGCGCGGCGTCCCAGGCGCACAGCGCGTCCAACAATCGCTGCGCCTGCTTGGGCTCGCTGTCGATCAGGTTGTGCGTCTCGGCCGGATCGACGTCCAGTCGGTAGAGCAGTGCATCCTTGCCCGACGCCGTCAGGAGCGTGGCGCAGTCCGCGTTCGCCGCGACGACCAGCTTGTAGCGTGGCCCCGACGCCGCCGTGTCTTGCACCGACAGGAAGACCTCGTTTTCACAAAACGCGAAAGGCCGCAGCGAATCCGTTTCGGCTCGGATCAACGGCATGAGACTGCGGCCGTCGATCCATCCCAACGGATCGAGGCCCTTGGCTGCGTCGGGTAAACCAAGGCTCATCAGATCCAGGATCGTCGGCAGGATGTCGATCGACTGCACGCCCGCTCGCACGCGACTTCCAGCGGGCAGCTTGCCCGGCAGGGACAGGACCAACGGCACCATCTGATTGGTTTGGAACGGCCAGTTGTGTTCCCAAAGATTGTGGTCGCCCAACTCTTCGCCGTGGTCCGCGGTCAGCACGACCAGCGTATTGTCGAGCGCGCCACTGGCGCGCAATTGAGCGAGCAATTCACCGATCATCGCGTCGGCCTGGGAGACACCGGCGTAGTACAGATTTCGAATCTGGGCCTTGTCTGCCTCGTCCGGTGCCGCCTCGCCCGCTTCGATCATCATGCGATGCTCGGCGTAGAACGCGCTCACCGGCCCGCTGTACTTCGGATCGCAGTACATCTCGCGGAACTTCTTGGGCGGATCGTAGGGCGTGTGCGTCGAGTACAGGTGCACCATGACCATGAAGCGCTTGCCCGGCTGTTCGCCGAACCACTTGCGCGCGACCGAGACGACGCGGCTCGAATCGAAACTCTGCGCGATCTTGTCGCGCAGGATCGAGAGCACGAGCTGCGAGCGAAAGATGCTCCAAGCCGAAGCCGTGTCGACGATGTCGTGACCGACCAACGCCTCGTAGTAGATGTCGAAACCGCGCGCCAGGCCCGAGCCGTGGGACAGCGTGCCGGTCATGAACGTGGCGCTGATGAAGTCGCGATCCTCGAGCTTCACGCCGTCGCCAAGCCGCTTCGCCGACTTCAAGTGCCAGGGCAGTGTCACGTTGTCGCCGCCCATGCGATGGCGCGGATCCATTTTCACGAGGCCGTGCCGGCGCGGATATTTTCCGGTCAGGATCGATCCGAAGCTGGCCCAGGTGAACGGCGCGGTGACGATCGTGTTCTCGAACAAGACGCCGTTCTTCGCCAGTTCGTCGATCACCGGCGTCTTGACCTTCTCATTGCCGTAGGCGCCGATCACGTCCGAGCGCAGCGCGTCGCAGACGATCAAGAGCACGTTGGGCAACTCGCGATTGCGCGCGTTCAAGTCGCCGCGTCCGACGGTCGCCGAGTGGGTCCAGAGCAGGTATGCGCCGCCGGCGATCCACAACAGCGGCACTGCGATCGTCGCCGTCATCGGCACTGCCCCCGGCATGCGGCGCACAAGTCGCCCGCAGACCAGCGAGATGCCCATTCCGAGCGCGAGGAAAAGGGCGGCGAGCGCCAGGCGCCGCGGATCCAAGGCCGCGTGACCTGAAAGCAGGTACGGCCGCGTCCACCAGTAAAGCTCGAGGAAGATCCCGAGTCCGAAGGCCAGGCTCAGCAGCACACGGAATCTGCCGTAGAGATCTTTCGTGCGCAGCAAGGCATGCAGGATCGGCGAAGCGAGCAGCAGCACGCCGACCCAGACCAGGCCGTAGGTCAACACGGCAAGTCCCAGGCAGCCCAACCAGGCGAAAACTCCGTCCGGCCGGGTCGAGAGCCCCGCGAGGATGCCGTCGGCGAGGCCGAACAGCATCCCGTTCATGAGCCCCGCGTTGAGACCCGCGCGCAGCGTGGTGACAAAGCCCTGGGGGCCGTTTGAGGAATGGGCCAGAATGGACACGGGTGGCATGGGGCAGTCTATCCCACGGCGCCTTGGGATCGAGAAGCCGGATTCAGGCCCCAAGGAAACGAACGAATGCGCGTGTGGTCGGGCCGATCTTCTCCCGGGGCGCCTCGGCCTTGCCGAGCATTCGCCGCCACCCGTTCGTCCAGACGAAGTCGATCCAGGCAAAAGTCGTGCAGGCCTTCACCCAGACACCTGAAAGCCGGCCGTGGTGCTTGCGAAAGTACGCCAGCCGATCGAGGTGCCAGCGCTCGAGCTGGGCGCCGAACTGACGCGTGCTCGCGCCGCCGCCGTGAAGCACACGCGCTTCGGACAGGTAACGCGTGCGCCAACCGGCCAGGGAGAGGCGCAGCGAAAGGTCGACATCGTTGAAGAACAGCCACATCGATTCATCGAACGCTCCCAGCGATT
>JANMRV010000784.1:0-6264 GCA_031388685.1 Planctomycetota bacterium | reverse complement strand
GCTTCGCATCGGTCCTGGACAGCACCTTGACCGCGTGACCGCGTTGCTCGAGGCCCTGGCCCGTGTGACGCCGCTCGCGCCCCGGCTCTCGCGCTGGAATGACGTCGCGGAATTGCTCATGTGTGGTCCGCGCGACCGGATAGTGCTCGATGCCGACCATTTTTCCTTGGAGGACATCGGCATCGTGCGCCGTTTCCTTGTGGCCCGGGCGCTGGCTTCGCTCGAGGCGATCGGCTCCGACCGCACGGGGCCGCAGGGGCGCGCAATTCTGGCACTGCCACGGACGCGCTGGCATCACTGGCCCCTGGACCTCGTCCAGCTCGAGGCGCTGCTGCGCACGCCCGCCGCGCCGCCTGCCGCCGAGGCCGCTCCCGCCACGGCCGTGACGGCGCCGCCCAATCCGAATGGAACTGAGCCGCGCGGCTTCGATCTGCGCGCACCGCTGGGCGACCTCTCCAACCAGGTGCGCCGGACGAACGAGGCTCTGCTTGCCCTGCGCGGCACGGGCACGCTGGATTCAGTGGCCGCTGAAACCCTGAGCGCTGAAATTGCGCGCCTGGAACGCGCTGCGCGCAGCCTGGCATTGGGCGCCGAGCGAAATCCCAAGCTGGCCGAGGAGTTGGATCTCGACGCGCTCGTCGAAGAAGAACTTGCCGTGCTCGCACTGCAGAGCCGACGAGCGCCGCGCGTGCGCTACCTCGGTGGCGAAGCGCTGCCGATTCGCGCGGATCGCGCCATGCTCGTGCACACACTCGCCGCGCTGCTCGATCTGCTGCGCACCCTGGCGAATCCAGGCGAACCCGTGGAGGTCCGCTCGCTGCGTTCGCCGGCCGATCAGAACCGCTTCAGTCCGCCGCGCGCCAGCGTTCGCCTGCGCGCTCCCGCGGGAGTTCTTGGCGCGCTCACTCCCGCGCAGCTTTTTCTACCCGGCGGCTTGGGCGAACTTGTGCCCGGCGTCGGTGCAAGCGAACTGTGCGTCCTCGCGCGGTTGTGCGCGGCGCGCGGCTTGGAACTAGAGGCGCGCTCGATCCCCGCCTCGCCCCCGCAGCTGGAATTCGACCTTTCCGCGCCGATCGTAGAACGAACGTCGACACTGCTGGCCGGCGCGGCCCGTTCCAGCTAGCGCGCGGGAAGGCGACCTAGGCGATTCGGTGCGCAGGCCGCGCAGCGATACTGCCCCTCATCGCTGTGCTCGATTCGCGCGAGATGCCGGCCCGCCTCGACTTACGACGCATCGACCGCGGTCGATGCGAAACCGCCGCAAGTCTAGTCCAGTCAAGCCCTAGCGCGATTCGTGCACAGCCATGAGGGGCACTATCCCGCGCAGCGTGCGCTCTCGGCCACCCCAGGGCGCTCGCCGGCCAGGAAGCCGCACGCCCCTGCGTCGATTTCCGGGGTTCTGCTCGTCTTCCTTTCCGGCCCCTCGCCTTGCCACGCGAGGCTTTCCACGGACGGCCAAGGACATTCCCAGGACAGAGCGTTGGCAGGTCAAGCAGCCCTGCCATAGGGGTCGAAGTAGTGCTCCCCGCCGGTCCGGCGACGTTCATGCAGAGCCCGCGCGTATTGTTGTGCCTGGCGCGAGCCGGCGAAGCTCAATCTCTGGCGCTGAGTCTGGAGGCGGCCGGCCACTCCGTGCGCGTGCTGGCGCCGCCCTTCGAGTGGCGCGAACTGCTCGCAAACGCTGAGGCGGACGTGGTCTTGACCGAAGACGCGGAGCTGAAGTCGAATCTGTGCGAGATCGCGGCGGAGTACGCAGGCGCTCCGGCGCTCGTCGTGCTCGCGGGCTTTGCTTCGGCCCGCGACGCCGTCGAAGCGGTGCGGCGCGGCGTTGCGCAGTTCCTCGAACGGCCTCTCGCGCCCGAGCAGATCGCGATAGCCCTGGAACGTGCCGCGGCGGCGCGCGCACTCGCGCTCGAGAACCAGCGCCTACGTCGCGATCTCGGCGAGCGCTTTTCGCTGGGCAACATCATCTCGCGCGACCCGGCACTCGCGCGCGTCGCTGAAGTCGTGACCGCCGTGGCCGACACCCGCGCCAATGTCTTGATCAGCGGCGAGAGCGGCACCGGCAAGACCCTGCTGGCACGCGCGATTCACCAGTCCAGTTCGCGCTGCAATGCGCCGTTCGTCGAGATCAATTGCGGCGCTTTGCCGCCGACCCTCCTGGAGAGCGAGTTGTTCGGTCACGCGCGCGGCGCTTTCACGGGCGCGTTGCGCGATCAGCCGGGCCGTTTCGAAGTCGCCGACGGTGGCACGCTTTTCCTCGACGAAATCTCGACGGCTGGACTCGACTTGCAGGTCAAGTTGCTGCGCGCTATCCAGGATCGCGCCTTCGAGCGTGTCGGCGAAACGCGCACGCGAATTGTCGACGTGCGCATGATCGCCGCCAGCAACCGCGACCTCGAACTCGAAGTGCGCGAAGGCCGTTTTCGCGAAGACCTGTTCTGGCGTCTCAACGTGATTCACCTGCGGCTGCCGCCGCTGCGCGAGCGCCGCGCGGACGTACCCCTGCTGGCCGAACATTTCCTGGCCCAATTCGCCGCGCGACACGGTCGCAAGCCCGCGACGCTGTCGCCCGCCGCGGCAGCGGCGCTGATCGCCCACGCCTGGCCGGGCAATGTCCGCGAATTGGAAAATGCCGCCGAACGCGCCGTCCTGCTCGGGCGCGATGGAATCCTGTCGGCCGCCGACTTCGGCCTCGAGGCCGCGCGGACGAGTGCGGACGGCCCGCGCTCGGCTCTGCCTCGTCGCGACCATGAGCATCCCCAGCCCCTGCGCACGGCGTTGGAGTTGCCCGAGCGCGAGTTGGTCGAACGCGCTCTCTCTCTGGCCGACGGCCACCGCATGCGCGCCGCAGCACTGCTCGGCGTCACACGCGGAACCCTGTTCAACAAGATGCGCAAGTACGGCCTGCTGGACAGCTCGCCCAAGGCCGCCCGCGGCGCCGGGCACACGCGTCGCGAGTCCGCCGGTTAGCGCCTTTCCTGACGTCCATTGACCCTCTCCACCCGCCCGCGACTGCCCCGCTCCCTTGCAGCTCCCTCGGGTGTTGCGGCTTGCGCATCCCGGCGTGGCGCCCTGCCAGGAACCAGTATTCAGGCCGTTTTTGCCGACGTATCTCGCGAAGCGGACACTAGGCTTTGCGTGTTGAAGTACTCTCCTGAACTTGATCGCAAGGGACGCGAGCCTCGGCGCCAAGTCCCAGAATCTTCCCAGCCGGGCGGCGGCGCGCCGTGAAGACCACCTCCTGGATCCTGGTTCTGCTGGCCCTGGTCTTTCTGGGCGCAGTGGGCGGTTTGATGCTCTCCGGGAGCCAAGGCGAGCCCCGCGACCTGCTGGAATCGGCGTTGCGGCGTTTCAACGGCCCGGAGCAGGACGCCGGCGCGACGCTGCGGGAACTCGACCTTGCCCTGCGCTCAAGCGAAGCCAACGGCGACGGCGAACTCTCCGCCGACATCCTGATCGCGCGCGGCCGCGTGCTGCGCGAAGTCGAAGCCTATGGACCGGCGCGCGCCGACTTCGAGCGCGCCCTCGAGCGCTATCGGCCGGGTGCCGCGGAAATCGAACTCGAGCTCGTTTCCCTCGACGAAGCCACCGGCGACCTTGGCGCGGGACTGGCGCGAGCGCTGAAGATCACGGAACGCGATTCCGGCAGGTTGGATGCCTGGACCCACGCCGGCCAGATCCTCACGCGCATGTCCGAGGATCGGCTCGCCGAACTCGAAACGATCTGCGCGGCCAACTTGCCGGCCGACGCTGCCCGGCGCGCCATCGAGTACGCCCGGCGCGCGGCGGGCATGGACGCCGAGGACCCGTTGCGCGTCTCGCAACTCGCCGGACTGCGTTCCCTGTTCGTGCCTCCCGATCAGCCCGATTCGCTGCGCTCGCTGGCGCTCGTCGACCAGGCCAGCGCGGCCAGCGCGCGCGCTCGCGAGGCGCTGGTGCGTTCCTTCGCGGGGCCTCTGGACCGCGATGCCGTCCAGTCGTACCTGGAACTGCTCGCGCGCTCGGGTCGCACGCAGGACGCCGTCGACTTCGGGCTGGCGGTCGCGCCGCAGCGCATGATCAATTCCTCGCGCGAATTCATGGAGCGCCTGGCGCGTGTCTTGATCGACGCCGGCCGCCCGCGCAGCGCCGTGGAAGTGGTCGAGAAGCACTTCAACAAGAGCGTCCAGGCGGGCCAGAAGTTCTATTCGATCTTCTGCGAAGCGCTGTACAAGTCCGAGCGCTGGAGCGATCTGATGCCCATCGCCAACCTGATGCGCAATGCCGGCGACACGCAGCATCGTTCGATCGCCGTCTTCTATCTCGGCATGGCTCTCGCACGCCGAAACCAGACCGAGGCCGCGGGAAACGCGCTCGAATTCTACCTTCGCCGCGAGCCCGCCGAGCCCTTCCCCGGTGCGCTCGCATTGGCCTGGCGGACGTTGGCTGCGACGTGGCGCACTCGCGGCGAACTCTCCAAGGAAAGCGCCGCCCTGCGCGAAGCGGTTCGGCTCGAGCCGGAAGCCGACGGCGAAGCCTGGCTGCGCCTGTTCCAGATCCTCAAGGACACTGATCCCGACAACCTGAGCCTGGCCGAGCTGTGCCTGACGCGCGCGCTGTGCCTGCTACCTATGCGCAGCGCCGAATTGATGCCGACCTGGCTGGATGTCGGCCGCCGGCGCATGCGCGCTTCAGGCACTGAACTCGAGCTGCTGCTCGCCGACCAGCGCAAGACCGGCAGCATCGGCCCGGCGGCCGAGGCCGGACCCTACGAGTTGTTCCGCTTCGGCGAAATGCACCGCGACGCGCGCGAGCCGAACGCCGCGGCAGCCTGCGCGCGGCGACTGCTCGCCACGTACCCCGGTTTTGTTCCCGCGATCGATCTCTTGGGCGACTCGTTGCGCGGCATGGACGACCTGAATTCGGCCGCACAGCTTTGGATCGAGCGCCTGAAGCGTGCGCCGGGAGATCAGGCCACCCTGCGCCGGCTGACAAGACTGCCCGCCGGCACGCTGAGCTCCGAACAGCTGATCGAGCTGATGCAGCTTGATCCGGAAAACACCGGACGCCTCGAAGTCGCGCGCACACTGAAGGCCGAGGGACGCCCGCAAGCCGCGCTCACAAGTCTTGACGCGCTGCCGCTCGAGCCGCTTGGAGACGACGGCGTCATGCTGGCCAGCGAGCTCTTGATCCTGGTCGGCAAGGAGTCTGACGCTCTGGCCATGCTCGGGCGCTTGACGCCCGCACGCCGTGCGAGCGCGCGAGCCTTCGAACTCTCGATCGACGCCGCTCGGCTCTCGGGAAAGGACGATCGCCTGCTCGAGATCATCGCCAGTCCCCCGCCCGTGTCCACACTGGACCCGACCGCGATGATCAAACGCGTCGACGGACTCCTGGCCCACGGCCAGATCGCTCCGGCGCGGGCCCTGCTCACGTTCCTCGATGCCCACGAAGAGACGCGCACGCGCGATGTGCTGCTACGCCGTGCCGCGATCGCGCTGCTCGATCGCGACCTGAGCGCGGTCTTTGACGAACTCGATCGCGCCGAGGCCTTCGACGATCGCGGAGCTGTCGTTTTCGGTCGCCTGCTCGCCGAGTTGGAGGGCCGCGTTTACACCCGGCTGCCGCTCTTCGTGCGCGCCGTGTACGAAACGCCGTTCCAGCCCACGCGGCTGCAGGCCGCCATCCTTGCGATTCTCGACGAGCGACTGGAGGAGGCCACGCGCATGATCGAAGACTCGCGCCGGCGTGATCCGCGCGATCCGCATTGGGCGTTGCTCGCTGCGTCGCTGGAGGTCTTGGCGGGCCGCGATCCCGACCTCTCGAACCTGGTCGACCCGTCTGCAGAGGCCGAGACGCTGTTCACCCTTCGCTCAGGCAACAAACTGCACAATCCCAGGCCGCTGTATGCGCGTCTGCTCGCGCTCGACAGTCCGGACTGGCGCCTCTGGGGCGTCGCCGAATTATCGCGCCTCAAGCCGACCGTGCCCGGCTCGCTGTGGGCCAGCTACGAAGTGGGTCGAGGTCAGTCCGCCGCGCAACTGCCCCTAGATGCCGAGCGCACGTGGCGCATGCTGCTGCGTTCCTGGCCGACTTTCGAGCCTGCCTGGAGCGCCCTGGAGAAGGCCAAGCTCGAACGCGTGAAACGCTTCGATCACGTGGAG
This sequence comes from Planctomycetota bacterium, assembly GCA_031388685.1. GTDB lineage: Bacteria > Planctomycetota > UBA1135 > UBA1135 > JADJQU01. Next base: position 118 of record JANMRV010000784.1, on the reverse strand, counting down.
ATGGTCCGCCTGCGCGCCGACCGCCGCATGGCGCTTGGCCCGCGGGTTGGGGAGGAGGCCGAAGAGCTGCTGACCGAGGCATGGTCGCGCGAGATCGCCGGCAACCTGGCCGGCGCGC
>JANMRV010000754.1:0-2134 GCA_031388685.1 Planctomycetota bacterium | reverse complement strand
CTTCGCCGTCGAGCCAATCGGTCGGGACGACTCGGTCGGCAACGCCGGCGCGTTGGGCAAGGCCTAAGAATTCGCGCTCGTAGGCGGCGCGCTTGCCCATCACGATCAGGCGCAGGTTGTCGAAGCGCGGCTTCAGCTCTGCGAGCACGGCGAACAACTGCGCCACGCCCTTCTGTTCGTGCAAGCGTCCCGCAATCGCGATGACCTGCCGATCGACGAGTCCGAATTTTTTGCGAAAGACCTCGACGGCCGCCTTGGACGGCAACCTCTGCTGCTGTCGGATCGCGTTGTGCACGGTGCGGTCGACACGGATGTCGTTGGCGCGGATCGCGAGCCCAAGTTCATCGCTGACGACCGTGAAGCGGTCCACGCTGCGGCGCAGCACGTCGCGGATTTTCGTATTGCGCCAAGGGTTGTAGCGCAAGCGCTGGCAGGGAATGCACTTTTGCCAATCAGCGCGATAGTCGCGCAGCAAGCCGCCATTTACGACGCCGCCATGGAAACAGGTCAGCTTCTGATAGCAGAAGGTCATCACGTCGTGGGCCGTGAAAACGACGCCCGCGCCCGCCGCGCGCGCTTGCTCCAGGCTGGCGTACGAAAGGTGCGTGTGCAGCAGATGGCTGTGCACGACGTCCGGCTTGAATTCCTGGAGCACACGCGCGAGCGGTGCCTTCACCGCGGGATTCGCCAGACTTGTGAACGAGCGGAAGCGCAGGTTGTAGTCGGAGTGAATCCTCCACACGTCGCAGCCTTCGATGGAGGTCGGCGTCGCATCGGCGGCGGACTGCACGGCAGTGACGATCGCCGTCTCGTGGCCGAGTTCGCGCAGCCGTGTCGCCTCCTGGTACATCTGACGCACCGACGATCCGATGCGCGGATCAGCGAGATCGTTGAGGAAAAGCACGCGCATCAGGAAAGACTCTTCGTGCGCGCCGCGCGCCGGAACCACCAGGCGATGTAGCCGAAGTGCACGAACACCCAAGACATGTAGAAGGACAAACCCCAGATCGCGCCGGTCTCCGGATCGTGGCGCGTCAGGTAGACGTTGACTGGAATCGTGACGATGCAACCGATCACGGTCAGCACGATGCTCGCGCGCATCTGATCGGTCACCATGTAGAACGCCTCGAGTCCCACGGCAAAAGCCATCGGCACGTACCCGAAAGCCAGAATCGTCGCGATCACGAACACCGGCTGGCGATAGTCGTCCGGATAGAAACGATGCACGATCCAGGGTACGCAGGGCAGCAAGCAAAGAATGCCGAGCGCCACCAGTCCCCCGCCGAACAAGGAACTGCGCAGGAACATGCGCGCGAAACCGCGCACGTCGCCGCGTCCGCGCATCTCAGCCAAGGCGGGCAGGACCGTGCGCGAGAGTCCTTGAAGAAAAGTCATCGGCACGTCCATGATGCGCTGGGCGATCTGGAAGTAGGCGACCCAAGCGAGTCCCGCGACACTTCCGATCAGGAGCCGCGGCAACACCTTGAGAAACATCGAGCTGACGTTCTTCACGAAGCCGACTTTGATGGCCAAGGGGATCCCGCGCCGCAGTGGAATCTCGCGCGCGTGACGCCAGACTTCGCGCAGCGGCGGCAGGAAAGTTCCGCCGTCGGCGCGCGCTTCGCGATAGATCTCCAGCGCGACGACCATCGCCAGGCAACGCGAGACGATCTCGCCCAGGATCGCGCCCTCGGCGCCGCCCCAGACGATCGCGCCGAGGGTGACCAGGAAAACACGGCCCAGTTCCTGCGTCGTTTCCAGTTGGGCCAGCGGCAGCATGCGCCGCGTGCCCTGCAGCGCGACGAAAACCACGGAACGCGGCGTGTCGATCAGCGGCCAGAGCGTCAGCCACCAGGCCCACCAGCCGATCCGCTCTCCGTGGCCTTCGCTGTTGAACCAGTGCGCGCCCGCCCAGGGCAGCACGAAAAATCCGCTGACGATCAAGAGCACATTGAAAAGCAGGTAGGTCTTGGCGACGAAGGCCATCCACGCCGCGACCTTGCCCGGCATGTTGCGCGCCGTCGCCGACGCGACCTGCCCGACGGTCGACTGAATGACGCCGACCGCGATCAGGTTGTAGACCAGGCTCTGCAGCATCACCGCGACGCCGAGCGCGCCCTGGCCCTCGGCGCCG
>JANMRV010000742.1:0-6638 GCA_031388685.1 Planctomycetota bacterium | reverse complement strand
GAAGCGATTCACCCAGGCTACGGTTTCCTGTCCGAGAACTCGCACTTCGCCGAGGTCTGCAATTCGTGCAACATCACGTTCATCGGCCCGAGCCCTGAGACGATCGAGGCCGTCGGCAACAAGTCCAACGCGCGCGCGCTGGCGAAAAAGGCCGGCGTTCCGATCGTGCCGGGTTCCGACGGGCCGGTGGGGGACGAGGACACGGCGCTGCGCACGGCGAAAAAGCTCGGCTACCCGGTGATGATCAAGGCCGCTTCCGGCGGCGGCGGCCGGGGCATGCGCATCGCACGCAACGATCCGAGCCTGGTCAGCGGTTTTCACGCTGCGCGCAGCGAAGCGGAGGCCGCCTTCAGCGACGGCACCGTGTATCTCGAGAAGTACATCGAGAATCCGCGCCACGTCGAATTCCAGATCCTCGGCGACCAGCACGGCAATCTCCTCCATCTCTTCGAGCGCGACTGTTCGATCCAGCGCCGCCACCAGAAGCTGATCGAGGAATCGCCTTCGCCGCTGATGACGCCGGAGTTGCGCGAAGCCATGGGGGCCGCCGCGGTGCGCGTCGCCAAGGCCGCGGGTTATCACAACGCCGGCACCGTCGAATTCCTGGTCGACAAGAACCGCAACTTCTATTTCATCGAAGTCAACGCGCGCATCCAGGTCGAACACTCGGTCACCGAATTGGTCACCGGACTCGATTTGGTCGAGCAGCAGATCCGGGTCGCAGCTGGGGAAGAACTCTCGATGCGCCAGGATTCCGTGAAACAGCAGGGCCACGCCATCGAGGTGCGCATCAACGCCGAGGACCCCGATCGCGACTTCCAGCCGTCGCCCGGCCGGATCGCCATGCTGGTGCCGCCGGGCGGCCCGGGGATCCGGCTCGACAGTCACGCCTACAGTGGCTACCGCATTCCGCCGAACTACGACTCGATGATCGGCAAGCTGATGGCCCACCGCCCCACCCGCGACCACGCGATCCGCTGCCTTTCGCGGGCGCTGGACGAGTTCGTGATCGAAGGGCCCAAGACCACGATTCCGCTGCTGCGAAAGATCCTGGTTCACCCCGATTTCCGCGCCGGCGAACACGACACCGGTTTCGTAGGTCGCTATTTTGGAACGCACACACCGAAGGCGTCGGCCAAGGACCCGCGATGAGCGCCAAGCTGAATTTCACATTGCGCGCCCTGCCCTTGTGCGCGGCGCTGATCCTCGCGCTCACTACGAGCGCATGTTTCTTCGCGAACACGCAGCGCTGGCCGCCGCCGATGGGCGGTGACTTCGCGACACTGCCGCAAGGGGACGCGGCGACGCGGCTCGAGGGCCCCGAGGAGGTCACTGTCCTGCGCCATGCCGATCCGGTGCGCGTGCGCCCGGTGGGAGCACTGCAGGGGCAGCCGCTCGCCTTTTACGACAAGCGCATGCGCACCAACGCCGGCAGCTCGGTGATCGTCTCGCCCGGCGGCCGCGCCGAAGTCCTGTGGCCCTCGGGTTCGTCGATCGTTCTCTTCGGCCAAGGCGTCGCCTGGATCGGTTCCACCGGCCGTGGCGAACCGATGTTGGATTTCCAGGAGGTCGATCGCGCGCGCATGGACTTGAACGAGGGCGATCGAGTGCGGCTGATGGGCGGCGCGGAACTGAGCGGCGCTTCGGGGCCCTACGTGATCGAACGCCAGAAGGACCACAGGCTCGATGTGATCAATCAATCCAAGGGCGATCTCCTGATCGCCTTTCGCGAGGAGCTGTTCACGCTCGGGCCGGGCCAGAAAGTCGTGCTACCGCTGCTCTCTGAAGGCGGCGCGCCGATCACGTCTGACCCCTCCGCGAAGAGCGCCGCCGGTCCCGGGTTCTCCGTGCGCCTGACGGGCCCGATCGACGCGCGCAGCGGCGCGGCCAGGATGGACTTCAGCGCGAACGGAGAGAGTCGGCTCGAAGGTCTTGGACAGCGCGTGAAACTCCAATCCGGCGAGGCGACCAGTTTTTCGGGCTTCGAGAGCGCTGCGAGCGCGCCGACGCGCAAACCGGACGGGAATCCGTGAGTTCACGCCGCGTGCTGATCACCGGTGGCGCCGGATTCCTCGGCAGCCACCTTTGCGAACGCTTCCTGGCCGAGGGCTACGAAGTGATCTGCATGGACAACCTGCTCACGGGTGACTTGCGCAATATCGAACACCTGATGGACCGCCGGGACTTTCATTTTCACCACCACGATGTGACCGAGTACATCTGGGTCGGCGGGCCACTCGATGCCGTGCTGCACTTCGCCTCGCCGGCCTCGCCGCGCGATTATCTCGAGTTTCCGATCCAGACCCTCAAGGTCGGCTCGCTCGGCACGCACAACTCGCTCGGACTCGCGCGCGTCAAGGGCGCGCGCTTCCTGCTGGCTTCGACTTCGGAGTGTTACGGCGATCCGCTGATCCACCCGCAGCGCGAGGACTATTGGGGCAACGTCAATCCGGTCGGTCCGCGCGGTGTGTACGACGAAGCCAAGCGTTTCGGCGAGGCCATGACGATGGCCTACCATCGTTTCCACGGCGTCGAGACGCGCATCGTGCGCATCTTCAACACTTACGGGCCGCGCATGCGGCTCAACGACGGCCGCGCGCTGCCCGCATTCATGTCGCAGGCGCTGCGCGGTGAAGACGTGACCGTCTACGGCGACGGCACGCAGACGCGCTCGTTCTGCTTTGTCGACGACCTCGTCGAGGGTATCTATCGCCTGCTGCACTCGAAGGAATCCCTGCCGGTGAACATCGGCAATCCGCGCGAGATGACGATCCTCGAGTTCGCCAAGGCCGTGATTTCCCTGTGCGGCTCGCGCTCGAAGATCGTCTACGAGCCGCTGCCCGTCGACGATCCGAAAGTTCGCCAGCCCGACATCACCAAGGCGCGCACACTGCTCGGCTGGGAACCCAAGGTCGAACTCTCCGTCGGGCTGGAGCGCACGATGGCCTATTTCCGCCGGCGCCTCGAACTCGTGCCCGGCAAGGGCTAGCGCTTCGTTCGGCCATGTGCGGAATCGTCGGAGGCATCTCGAGTTCGGGCACGGTGCTGGAGCACCTGATCGAAGGACTGCGCGTGCTCGAGTATCGCGGTTACGACTCGTGCGGCGTGGCAGTCGCCGATGGCGGGGCGGTCAGCGTGCGACGCAAGGTCGGCCGGCTCTCGGAGCTGGAGCGCGTCCTCGAAGATGGTGCTCTGCGCTCTGCGCGCGCCGGCATCGGCCACACACGCTGGGCCACCCACGGCAAACCTTCCGACGAAAATGCGCACCCGCATTCGGACGGCAGCGGGCGGCTCGCGTTGGTTCACAACGGCATCATCGAGAACTACCTCGAACTGCGCCGCGAGCTGCTGGCGGAAGGCCGCGTCTTTCACAGCGAGACTGACACCGAGGTCCTGACGCTTTTGGTCGGCCGCGAATTCGAACGCGGGCATTCACTCGGCGACTGCGTGCGCGCCGCCCTGGCGCGCGTGCGCGGTTATTACGCGATCGCGGTGATTTCCACCGGCCCGAATCCACAGCTGGTCGCGGCGCGCAACGGTCCGCCGCTGGTCGTGGCGAAAACCGCCGATGGAGCGTGGCTGGCTTCCGACGTGCTGGCGCTTTTGCCGCACACGCGCGACGTGATCTACGTCGAGGACGGCGAGGTCGTCGAATTGTCGCCCGGCAAGATCGTGCTCACCGACCTCGCGGGCCGGCGCATCGAGCGCCAGGCTCGGCGCGTCGACTGGGACAGCGAAGCGGCCAGCAAGGGCGGTTTCGCGCACCACATGCTCAAGGAGATCTTCGAGCAGCCCGACGTGCTGGCGCGCACGGCCTTCGATCGCATCGCACAGGTGCACGGCGATGTCGACTTCGAGGGCGAGTGCTGGAACGACGCGAGCCTCAGGCGCATCGAGCGCGTCCAAGTGATCGCCTGCGGCACGGCGCTGCACGCCGGCATGATCGCGCGCTACATGATCGAAGGCCTGGCGCGTGTGCCGGTCGATTTCGATTTCGCTTCGGAGTTCCGCTATCGCGAACCGTGCCTGGCGAAGAACACGATGGCGCTGGCCATCACGCAGTCGGGCGAGACGGCCGACACGCTGGCGGCGCTGCGGCTGGCGCGTGAACTCGGCGCCTGGCCGACTTCGATCTGCAACGTGATCGGCAGCACCGTCGTGCGCGAGAGCGACGCGACCATCCTGACGCATGCCGGGCCTGAGATCGGTGTCGCCAGCACCAAGGCCTTCAGCGCGCAGGTCGTGGCGAGTTTTCTCTTGGCCGTGCGCATGGCGCGCGCGCGCGGCACGATCGACGAAGCTCGAGGGCGCGAACTGCTCGACGATCTGCGCCGCTTGCGGCCGCGCATGGAAGCGCTGCTCTGCGAAGCCACCGTCGCCAAGGTGCGCGCGATCGCGGAAAGGCATGTCGCGGCCAAGGGCTTCTTTTTCCTGGGCCGCGGGCTGAATTTCCCGGTGGCCCTGGAAGGCGCGCTCAAGCTCAAGGAAATCAGCTACGTGCACGCCGAAGGTTATGCCGCCGGCGAAATGAAGCACGGGCCGATCGCGCTGATCGAACCGGGCATGCCGGTCGTCGTGCTTTCGTCACCCGGACGCGTGACCGACAAGGTGCGCTCGAACATCGAACAGGTGAAGGCGCGCGGCGGGCACGTGATCGTGATCGGGTCGGATGCCGACAGCCGCGAGCTCGCCGACGAATCGATCGAAGTGCCGGCAGTCAGCGAATGGCTCTCGCCGATCCTGAACGTCATCCCGCTGCAATTGTTCGCCTATCACCACGCGCTCTTGCGCGGCTGCGATATCGACAAGCCCCGCAACCTGGCGAAGAGTGTCACGGTCGAGTGACGCAGTACCTTGCCGGGTTTCCCTAGCATGTCCAAGATTCTGGTTACCGGCGGCGCCGGGTTCATCGGCAGCCATGTGGCGCGCGCGCTGCTCGCGCGCGGGGATCAGGTCTGCGTGCTCGACAACTTCAACGACTTCTACGATCCCGCGTTGAAGCGCGCGAACGCCGCCAGTCTTTCCGCCGCGAAGATCGTCAGCGGCGACATCCGCGAGCGGGCCATGGTTGCAGGGCTGTTCGATGACGGCAAGTTCGACGCGGTCATTCACCTTGCCGCCATGGCCGGCGTGCGCCCATCGCTCGAGGATCCGCTGCACTACGCGGATGTCAATGTGCGCGGCAGCTTGATCCTGCTCGAGGAACTGAAGAAACGGCCGGCGATGCGCTTCGTTTTCGCTTCGAGTTCGAGTGTCTACGGCAGCAACGAGCGCGTGCCCTTCCGCGAGGACGACGACATCCACCATCCGGTCTCGCCCTACGCGGCGACCAAGCGCGCGGGAGAGCTGCTCGCCTACACGTACCACCACCTCTACGGCATCCCGACTTCCTGCCTGCGCTTCTTCACGGTCTATGGACCCGGCCAGCGCCCGGAGATGGCGATCGCCAAGTTCACACGTGCGGTCATGGCTGGAAAACCGATTCCGTTCTTCGGCGACGGCTCCACGCGGCGCGACTACACGTACGTCGACGACATCGTCGACGGCGTCGTGCGCGCGCTCGATCGCTGCGCGGGATACGAGATCTACAACCTGGGCGAGTCCGCGACGACGACGCTCAGCGAGCTCGTGCAGTTGATCGGAAAAGCCGTGGGGGAAACGCCGATCCTCGACCGCCAGCCCTTGCAGCCCGGTGACGTGCTGGTCACCTATGCGGACATCTCCAAGGCGCGCGCATCGCTCGGCTATGCCCCGCGCACCGCCGTGGCCGAGGGACTGCGCCGCTACGTCGAGTGGGTTCGTCAGCGCTGATTCGTCAGCGCTCGTCGAGCCCGGTTGGCCGCGAGCGAGTTCGCGGGATAAACTGCCCTGCTCGACTTCCGTCGGCCTCGTCCCACACGACACCCACACCCAAGCCAAGTTCCCATGAAAGGCGTGATTCTCGCCGGAGGTCTCGGCAGCAGGCTCTACCCGCTGACCAAGATCACCAACAAGCACCTGCTCCCGGTCTATGACCGGCCGATGATCTACTACCCGATCCAGGCCATGGTGAATGCCGGGATCACGGACATCATGATCGTCACGGGCGGGCGCAAGTCGGGCGACTTCTTGTCGCTGCTCGGCAACGGCGCGGACTTCGGGCTCAAGCACCTCAACTACACCTATCAGCAGGGTGAAGGCGGCATCGCCGAAGCGCTGGGCCTCGCCGAACACTGGGCCAGCGGCGACAGTCTGTGTGTGATCCTCGGCGACAACATCATCCAGTACAACGTTGCCAAGGCCGTGGCCGACTTCCGCAAGCAAGGCCGCGGCGCGAAGATCATCCTCAAGGAAGTCCACGATCCCGAACGCTTCGGCGTGGCTGAGATCAGCGCCGGCAAGGTCACCGGCATCGTCGAGAAACCCAAGCAGCCGAAGTCGAATCTGGCGGTGATCGGGATCTACCTGTACGACCCGCGCGTGTTCCAGATCATCAAGACGCTGAAACCTTCCGACCGCGGCGAGCTCGAGATCACCGACGTCAACAACTGGTTCATCCGCGACGGCTCGATGAGCTACGAGGTGCTGCCCGGCTGGTGGACGGACGCGGGCACGTTCGAGTCGCTGCACCGTGCGAGCACGCTGGTGAAAGAGGGCGG
>JANMRV010000730.1:0-3674 GCA_031388685.1 Planctomycetota bacterium | reverse complement strand
CCTTCTTCATGGACATCGCTCTCCCTGCAGCCGCTCTTGGAACCACCACCCGCGGGGCAAATCTTAGCGGCGAGAGGGCAAATCGAAAGTGCAGGGCGCTTGGGCGAGCGACGTGACCCTTGGAGCAATCGAGTCCGCCGCTACCTGCCCGTGAAGTCGGCCCGGAAGCATGTATTCCCGGGCCGGCGGCGCTAGCCTGCCTCGCCCGGAGCCCTCGTGAATTCCCAAGCGACATCCATTGCCGAGCGCGGCGCGTTCGATCCCCTGCCGCTGCCGCGCGGTGTCTGGGCATTCATGATCGCGTTGTATGTGATCTGCCTTGGCTCCAGCTTCCTGACGCGCGACTTCGGCTTCTGCTTCGACGACAAGATCCACATCGGAGCCCTGCGCGCAACGTTCGAGAGCGGCGTGCCCTTGCCGCGGACCTACCACTACCCCTCGTTCGGCTACCTGGTCTCATTGTTCGCATCCGTGCCGTCGTGGGCCGCCCACGGCTTCGATCGCGCGGCAGTTGCCGCGGAATTGGACGCAGCACTCGCCGCGGGCCTCTTGCCCCCGCCGCGCGTGCTGCTCGACGCGCGCATGGCGTTTTGCGCGCTGTCCTATCTGGCGCTTTTCTGGACCGGACTGCTCGCCTGGCGGCTGTCCGCATCGCGCCTCGCGGCCTGCGCGGCGGCGCTTGCTCTCGCGCTGTCCTTCGAGTTCCACTATCACTCCAGGATTCTCGCGCCGGACGCGCTGATGGCGCAGTTCGTGCTGCTGTCCGTGCTGTGCGCGCAGCGCTATGCGCACAGCGCGCGGCGGCGCGATCTGATCGGCGCTGCGATCGCGGCAGGTCTCGCGGCGGGCACCAAGTTTCCTGGAGCACTCGCGCTGATCGCTGTCGGAGTCGCCGCGCTCGCGATCGAATTTTGCGGCCCCGCGGCCGTGAATCGGGTGCGTTCGTTCTGGCGCACGGTGCGCAGTTGTGCACTCGCGCTTGCCGTGTTGCTCGGCGTGTTCCTCTTGACGACGCCGGGCGTGCTCTTCGATTTCGAGCTCGTGGCGAAGGACATCGCGATCGAATTGCGTCACTATCGCGGCGAGGGCAGCGCCGGCTCGCATGCGCCCTATGCCGTCGTCGCCGGCTTGGATCACCTCCAGCGCCTCGCGGTGTACGTCGCGGGACAGGGCCTTTCGCATTGGATCCCTGTCGCGCTGTTCCTGTTCGCGCTCGGGGCTTTCGGCGCGGTCCAGCTCGCGCGCCGCGACCAGCTCGGCGCGGCGCTGCTCTTCGCCGTGCCGGCGATCTACGTTTCCTACTTCGTCTATCAGCGCCTGATGGTCGTGCGCAACTTCGAGGTCTTGCTGCCGTTCCTCGCGATCGCGGCGGGCCTCGGACTTCGCGAACTCGCAGCGCTTCGAGTCGCGCGGCCGATCAAGATTGCCACGCTGCTCGCTGTGGCCCTCGCTTTCAGCTGGAATACTCTGTTCCTCGTGCGCGCGGACGCCTCGGTCCTGGACAGGAAGAATCTCGACACGGCCGCGGGACTGCGCAGCTACGTCGAATCCAGCCGCGAAACGATCTTTCTGGCGCCGCGCGCGCGCGAACTCCTCGAAACCGGCAGACTGCCGGCGGGTTCGGCCAGGAAACTGGCGGCGGACCCGCACGACGCGCGCTACGTGCTCGTGCTGCAGAGCGATCTCGCCGACCTGCTCGCGCGCCCCGGCTTCTCGAAGCTCGATCTGCGCGCCAACTGGCCTGGGATCTACGAGCCGCTTCCCCAGGGACCGTGGGAGGTCAATTTCTCCTATTATCCGACTTGGAGGGGCGATCCGCGCGCGCTGCGCATCACGAGCGAGTATTACTGCCGGCTGGCCGGCTTGAACTGAAATCGGCTGCGAAGCCGCACAGAAACCAACATGGAAATCGCCACTCTCATTGTCGCCGGGTTGGGACTCTTCTGCGCCCTGCTCGCGCTCTCCAAGGCTTCGTCGTTCGCGCGGCGCATCGAAGAAGCCGAACTGTCCGCGAAGCGCGATGCGAAAAACCTGGCCGGAGAACTCGAGAGCGCGCTCTCGACGCAGCGCGAACTGCTCGCGCTGGTTGCCGGCGGAGCGGCGCCCTCGCGCGAGATGATCCTCGAGGGTCGGCTGTGGTGCGATGTCGATGGTGCGAAAGCCGGCGAACTTGTTGCCGCCGGCGCGCGCGTGCTCGACGTGCGCTCGCCTTCCGAAACGGCCTCCGGCGTCATTCCTGGCGCGCTGATCATCCCGATCGACGCGCTCGAAACGCGCGTGCGCGAGTTGCCAAGGGATCAGCGCGCCTGGGTGGTCTACTGCGCCGCCGGCGCCCGCTCGGCCGCGGCCTGCGAGTTCCTCTCCCACGCGGGGTTCAGCGGTCTCCACAACTTGAATGGCGGCATCGGCGCCTGGAAGGGATCCCTGACGCGACCGGCGTGAATTCGACCGCGGACATTTGCTCCAGCGCAGGGCAATTCGAGACCCGTGCGCGCTAGGATGCCCCCAACACGTGAAAGCTCGCAAGCTCGCTCGCCTCTTGCTGCTCGTCCTGCTCCTCGGCGCACTTGGCGCCGGCGGGGCGTTTTTCTGGCTCAGCCGCACAGGCCGTCCGGTTCGCTCCGGCACGATCGCCCTGTTCGAACTCGCGGAGCGCGTCACGGTGCGCTTCGACAGCTGGGCCGTGCCGCACGTCGAAGCAGGCACCGGCCGCGACCTCGCGATGGCGATGGGCTGGCTGCACGCCAACGAACGCATGTTGCAGATGGAACTCGGCCGCAGGTCCGCGTTCGGCAACCTGGCTGAGCTGCTCGGGAAAGATGCGCTCGCACTCGACAAGCGCGCACTGGAATTGCGCCTGGGCGAAACCGCCGAACGTGTGGTCGAAAGCCTGAGCGTCGAGCACCGTGGCCTGCTCGAAGCCTACGCGCTGGGCGTGAACAGCTGGATCGAGCGCCCGCCCAATGGATTGCCGCCCGAGCTCGCCGTCCTGTTCGCCGATCTGAGGCCCTGGCGCGTCGCGGACAGCGTGGCCTTCATGTTGCTCCTGTCGCGCGATTTGTCCTATCCATTGCGTTTCGAGGAACTGCGCTGGCAATGGCTGACGCGAGCGGGCGTGGAACGACTCGATGACATCACCGGCGGCGCAAAACTCGCTGTCGACGGCCGGATCGAGGAGTACATCCGCCAGCATCCGCTGTCGGCTGCGAAGAAAACGGCCGGCGATTCGGCCGATCCGCAGAAGAACGGCAGCAACAACTGGGCGCTGGGCTCCACGCGCACGAAGAACGAAGCGCCGCTGGTCGCGAACGATCCGCACCTCGCACTGGGCGTGCCCGGCCTGTGGTATCAGGCGTTGATGCGCTCACCCGACTACGAAGCGTCGGGCATGACAATCCCAGGACTACCCCTGGTGGTGATCGGGCAGAGCGCGAACCTGGCCTGGTCGTTCACGAACACAGAACTCGACACCAGCGACCTGTTCATCGAAGAACTCTCGCCCGACGGTACAAGCGTGCGCCGCGGTCAAGAGTTCGTGCCGCTCGCGAAGCAGACCGTGACGATCCAGGTTCGCGGAAGTACCGCGGTCAGCTTCGATCTGTGAGGAGATCGCCGCCAGTTCGGGCAGCGCCGCGAAGAGCTCCTTCAGGAAGTACTCGACCGCCTTCACGTCG
>JANMRV010000670.1:0-2738 GCA_031388685.1 Planctomycetota bacterium | reverse complement strand
CGAGGATCAGGGCGCGCACGGGCCGATGCGCGCCGCGCGGGGGCGTTGCAGCCAGGCGTTGCAGGATCGGCAGCGCGAAGGCGGCTGTCTTGCCTGTGCCGGTGCGGGCACAGCCCAACAGGTCCTTTCCGGCGAGCAGGTGGGGGATGGCTTGGGCTTGGATCGGGGTGGGCGTGGTGTAACCAGCGTCGCGCACGGCTGCTTGGAGCGGCGCGATCAGGCCCAGAGTTGCGAAAGAATTCATATCGAGGGTGCCGCGAAAGATGCAGCGGCTGTGCATCGTGCGCGCATTTCGCGCGCAAGTAAGACCCGGCTGCTGGGCAGCGTCAGGCCGTGCTCAGCCCACCGGAATGGTGGGGTCGAGCCAAATGACGCGTTCTCCGCCCTCAATGGAGGGAGGAGACTGGGCGTCGACAGGGAGTAGGGGAGATGGGAGAACCGGCGGGATTGGCGGGGTCGTCTTCACCCTCGCCGGAAGCGGGGGCGGCGGATTCATCCGCGGCGGCGCCAGGATCGGCGAAGTAGTCCTCTTGGGACGGGCCAGAGGGTTCAAGCCCCTGGAGCTTGCGCGCAGCCTTCTCTTTGCGAAGTTCCTGCTTCTTGCGCTCGCGTTTTCGCTTCTCGAATGACTCCATCTAGGTTTCCTACACCAGAACGGGCGATGTTAGCACGCGGCCCGGCCGTTAGCGAGCCTGAGCTTCGAGGATCTTGAAGGCGCGGGTGCCTGGTGTGCCTTGGCAGGGAGCTAGAGGCCCTTTCGAACACTGGGTACCTTGCAGCCAGTGAAACGGATTCTGTGCGTCTGCTCGTTCGTCGCATCCATCGCCGGCTGTCGGTCCGCCGACTTGCCCGGGCCGGAGACTCGAGCCAACCCGCAGCCGATCGTCGAGGCACGCGCGTCGCGGCTCACGCTCGACAAGGTCTTCGAACTGGCCCCGAAGCTGCGCGTACCCGCCACGAGTTTCGGGGGCTGGATCGGCGAGGGGCACGAGTACCTCGCGACGGAGGACCAGGCGGAGTCGAGCCGGCTGGTCGTCGTCGACGCGGCGAGCGCGCAGGCACGGCCGTTTTGCGACGAGGCGCGCATGGAGGCGGCGCTGGCGGGCCTGCCAGGCGTCAAGCCTGAGTTGGCCAAGTCGCTGGCTCAGCGCAAAACCTTCGATCGATCGAAGGACAACACTCGGGCGTTGTTCAACGAGGAGCACGACCTCTTCGTTTATCACTTCGACAGCGGCGTGGCCGTGCGCCTGACCAGCGACAGCGCAAAGGAGCAGGGTGAAGTGTTTTCACCCGACGGCAAATGGGTTTCTTTCGTGCGCGATTCGAATCTGTACACGGTCAGCACCGACGGCGGTGCCGCGCGACAGCTGACGAGCGACGGCGACAAGACGCATCTGTTCGGCCGGCTCGACTGGGTCTACCAGGAGGAGGTCTATGGCCGCGGGAATTTCCAGGCCAACTGGTGGTCGCCCGATTCGCAGCGCATCGCGTTCCTCGCGCTCGACGAGACCGAAGTGCCGGAGTACACGATCGCGGATACGCGCGAGATCCATCCCAAGCTTGAAGTCTGGCGCTATCCCAAGGCCGGCGATCCCAATCCGAAGGCGCGACTTGGCGTCGTCGACGTGGCGAGCGGCGCGTCGCGATTCTTCGATCTTTCCGAGTATCCCGCCGATCTGTTGATCGTGCGTGTTGGCTGGTCGCCGGACTCGCGCGAAGTGATCGCGCAACTCCAGGATCGCGTGCAGACCTGGTTGGACCTCGTCGCCGGCGATCCGGCGAGCGGCAAGTTGCGCCGCCTGTATCGCGACACGAGTCCGGCGTGGACGATGCCGAGCGAAGGCCCCTTCTGGATCGAAGGCAACGATGGATTCGTGATTTCGTCCGAGCGCGACGGCTACAAGCATCTCTATCTGTACCAGCGCGACGGCACGCTCGTGCGTCAGCTCACCCGCGGCGCCTTCGAGGTCGATGCCGTCCAGCGCATCGATTCGCCTGCGCGCCGCGCTTACTTCAGTTCGGACCGCAGCGACGTCAAAGGCTCGCAGCTTTTCCAGGTTTCGCTCGACGGCGGCGAGCCCGTGGCGATCACGCGCAAGGCGGGCACGCACACGATCGCGATGTCGAACGATGGGGCCTACTTCGTCGACACGTTCGCTTCGCACGCCAGTGTGCCGGTGCAAGCGCTTTTCGACATCGACGGCAGACTCGTGCGCCGGCTTGGCGCAGTCGACGACGCGCTGTTCGCGCCGCTCGGGCTCGTCGCTCCGGAATTCCATCAGCCTAAAACGCGCGACGGGTTTCCGATGGAGGCGATGCTCTACAAACCGGCGGACTTCGATCCGGCGAAGAAGTATCCGCTGCTGTGTTTCACTTATTCAGGGCCGCACGCGCCGCAGGTGCTCGACACGTTCCTCAATTTTAACGGGCTCTACCATCAGATGCTCGTGCAGCAGGGTTATCTGGTCTGGGTCTGCGACAATCGCTCGGCTTCGGGCAAAGGCCTTGTCTCGGCGGCGTCGAGCTACAAGAAGTTCGGGCCCGGCGAACTCGCCGATCTCGAGGACGGACTCGACTACCTGTGCGCGAAGGGCTTCGTCGATACGTCGCGCATCGGACTGTGGGGTTGGAGCTACGGCGGCTACATGACGGCTTTTGCGCTGACGCACTCCAAGCGCTTCAAACTCGGCATCGCCGGCGCGCCGGTCACGGACTGGCGGCTGTACGACTCGATCTAC
>JANMRV010000651.1:0-6588 GCA_031388685.1 Planctomycetota bacterium | reverse complement strand
CCTCGGATTTCAGGTCAGGCCGAGCGCAAGGTCAATGGCGAGCCCCAGCATGTCTTGGATGCCCGCCACGAGATTGGCTTCCGCCCTGTTCAAAGGATATCGAGAATCCCGCCCTTCTGATCGGTCAGCGTCGCCGTGTTCGCGCGATAGTTGCTGCCCACGCCGATCTTCGAGTTCCAGGGCAACTCTTCCTTGTCGGCGATGATGCCCAGCGCCACGGCACCGAAGGCTCGCGCCAGATCCGTGACGCCATCGCTCTGCATCAGTGCGATCAACGGATCGACCGAGCGAGAGTCGCCGATGAACCCGAGCGCGGAACTGATCGCAGCCTGCGACGACAGACTCGTGGCTGTCCCGAGCATGCCGAGCAAGTCCGGAACGACCAGATTGTCGCCGAGCAGGCCCAGCGCAATTGCACCGCTCTTCAACAGGTCAGGCGAGTACTTGGACTTCTTGACCAGCTCCTGGATCGGCACCAGCGCCGTGGTTTCGCCCATCAGACCCAGGCCCACGGCAGTGTAGCCGCGCGTCTCCGCATCGCTGAAGCGCTCGAGATTCGCGATCAACGTGTCCTTCGCGTCGCGATTGCGCACCAGACCGCAGGCGATCGACAGGGCGCCCACGTTCGAAGGCGACTTGGCGTCAGCGAGCGCGTTGCCGAGGATCAGCTTCACCTCGGTCGACGAGCCCAGCTTCGCGTCATCGAGTTCGCGCTCCATCACGGCCAGGGCCAGGGCGGACCAGGACGGGATCATGCCCTTGCCCTTGCTCAGTTCGCCAATCAGGAAAGAGCGCGCATTCTCGCGCTTGTCCCCCGTGTTGACAGCGGAGATCGGATCGCCAAGCCCGTGGCCCGCGCGGCCGGAAGCCTGCGCCAGCGCCATCAGCGCGAAGTTGCGAACCTGCTGGCCTTTCAGCTCCTCCTTGACGCTCATCAAGGATGCGCGTATCGCCTTGTCGGTCGGATCTTCGTCGCTGTCGCCGATCAGGCCGAGCGCCAGGACGCAGCTCTCCTGCATCGAGGGCGTGTGCTTCGATTCCTTGGCGAGACTCTGCATGAGCGAGTGTGCGATCGAGTCGCGCATCGGGAACACGGCCGGCACTTCGCCACAGGCGAGCAAGCGCGCCAGAGCCGTCGGAGCGTGGGCGCGGATCAGATCGTTGTTCGATTCGTCGAGGTAATAGCCGAGCAGATAGCGCAACTGATCCTGCAACGACTTCAGCTCATTCGACGCCGGGGCATCCTTCAGCGCGAGCGAGCCCACATCATCGGGATCGGAAGCGAGCGGCGAGAGCCCCATCGCGCTCAGGCAGGCGACTTGAATGTCGCGCTGCGCCATGGTCTTGCCCTCTCCATCGAGCAACTTCCGCAACGTG
The DNA here is from genome assembly GCA_031388685.1 of Planctomycetota bacterium. Taxonomy (GTDB): domain Bacteria; phylum Planctomycetota; class UBA1135; order UBA1135; genus JADJQU01. Next base: position 5,211 of record JANMRV010000651.1, on the reverse strand, counting down.
GCGTTGATCGCCATGCGATCGTCGCTGGAAGCCTTGAAGCCGATCAGACCCAGACCGTAGGCCGCGAAACTGCGCGTGCGCACGCTGACGCCGCCGCTTTGCTGCAGGCCCTGAGCGCGGAGCTGCACGGGGTCATTCTCGAGCACGGCCGTGAGCAGGGCGAGGTTCTCGCGATTGGCGAGAATCCCGAGCGCGACGGCAGCCGTCTCGGAAAGTTCCTGGCTGCCGCTGGTCAAGAAGCCTCGAATTGCGTCGGCGATCGGAGTCTTTCCGTCTTCGCTCTTCGCTTCGCCGATCTTGGCCAGCGCGATCATGCAGCTCGACTGGATGTCGTTGGATTGTTCTTGCGCCAGCGCCGTGAGCAGACGCGGAACGATCACGCTGCGAATTTTTTCCTCGCTGACGCGCTGCGTGTCCCTGGCGTTCAGGTTGGTGGCGCGACTCAGGTAGTACTCCTCCGAGTCTGTCTGCACGGCGCCGGCAAGATGCGACTTCAGAGCCAGGTACGGATCCTTGTTGAAGGCCCACCAGAACTCCCAACCCGCGAGATCGCTCGCGCCATCCATCGTGGTGCCCGGGTTGCTGGGCCTACCTGTCGGACCGACGGGCCCGACCGGAGTCGGCGGTCCGGGTGTTTTTCCGCCGCCGCCGAGCCCCGGAACTCCCGGCCCGGTCGGGCCGGGCGTCGGCACGCCACCACCCCCGGCGCCGCCACCACCCGAGGGCGGCGTGGTATCGCCCGGTCCGCGATAAGTGCCGCCGTGGGCGAAAGAAAGGCTCTGCAAGGCAAGGCTTGCCGCGACGGTGCTGACGAGAATCAGGTGTTTCATGGGAAGCTCGCGAGGAACTGAATCGATCGTTGGAGAGCGCAAAGGCGGATCTCCGCTCGCAAGTCCCAAGCGCAACGGCCGTGCCACGCTTCGTCGACTCCACGCAATCGCCGTAGCGCTCCCGCTGAACGGTTCAGCGAGGCATTCAGGGCGGGCGCTCGGCTCACTCGCGTTCCTGCGGCGACACAGGGGTTACGCAAGCGGAACGTCCACACTCGTAGCTGCGCCTAAGGGTTAGCCTATGGATCGTTGTTCGGTCGGATCTGCTTCGCACCTTCGTGGGAGACGCGCATGAACACTTCGAGCCGCAGGCAATTCCTGGATAGCTGCTGGAAGACGACACTTTCAGCCTCGCTGGGATTCGCATTCGCAAGTCAACTGGGATTCGCGGAGTCGCTGCCGCGCATGACGCTGGACCGGCTGAGGTTCGGCAGGCTCGATCCGCTGGTCGATCTGATGCAAGCGACGCCGGCTGACGCGCTGCTGCCGATCCTGGTGAAGCAGTTGCGAAACGGCACCTCGCTCGCCGATCTGGTCGGCGCGGCGGCACTCGCCAATGCGCGCGGCCATGGCGGGACCAATTACAACGGCTATCACGCGTTGATGGCGATGGTGCCGAGCTACGAGCTCGCGGCGCAGATGCCGAAACCGTACGCGGCACTGCCGGTGCTCAAGGTGATTCACCGCAACGCGCGCTTCCTGCAGGAGAGCGGGAATGCGACGGCGGACGCGCTCGCGCCGCTCGATGGGCACGCGAGCGACAGCGCACTTGTCGAACATCTTCGCGCTCGCGACATCGACAAAGCGGAGCGAAGTCTTGCGACACTCGAGAGCCGCTCCGCGCTTTCCGCCTACGAGGAGCTGCAGACGGTCGTGCGCGACGAGATGAATGTTCACCGGGTCGTGCTCGCCTGGCGTGCATTTGATTTGTTGCGGCTGACCGGAAACGATCAGGCGCTGACCATGCTGCGCCAGTCCGTGCGCTTCTGCATCGACGATGACTCAGGGCAGCAGAGCCGCGGCAATTATCCGAACGCGTTCCGTGCGCTACTTCCGCAGTTGATGGAAAAGCACGGCTTGCACAGGCGGGAGAGAGGCGACCAGGTCGCTGACGATGCGGCCATCGAGCGGCTTGCGGATTCGTTTTTCGGCCCTGATTGCGCAAGCGCGGCGAACGCGGCGGCCGAAGCGCTCACAGCCGGCATTGATCCCGCCGATGTCGGCCGCGCATTGTCGCTCGCCTCGGCGCGACTGCTGCTCCACGATCCTGGCCAGACGCGGGAATCGCCCGGCAAGCCGATCGGCAGCGTGCACGGCGCGTCGATCGGAGTGCACGCGTCGGATGCGGCCAATGCCTGGAAGCACATCGCGGCCGTCGGCAGCGCGCAGAACGCGTTCGCAAGCCTGATCGCCGGCGCCTATCACACGGCTGGTCAATCCGGGAACGTCGGCAAGCTATCCTACGATCACGACGCAGAGCCCTGCGCGAAAAAGGAACCGACCGCGTTGCTTGGCGAAATCGACGGCACGATTCGTGCGCGCGACCAGAAGGGAGCGTGTGCGGCGGCGCGGCGCTACTGCGAACTCGGCCATCCGGCGGCCAATCTGTTCTCGATACTCCTGCCCTTCGCCATCAGCGAGGACGGCGCCCTACACGCCGAAAAATTCTTCCGCACGGCGCAGGAGGAACACGCCATCGCGCGCGAGAAGCACCGCGCGACTTATCTTGTGGCACTCACCCGCGTGATGGCCAGTCAGCACGGTTTCTCAGCGCCAGGAGTGGACGCGGCGCGTCAGCTGCTGGCCTGATCGAACTGCGGCGTCGGATGCGGAATCCTGCGTCGGCATCCTGATCCGCGCTGAGCCGACAGCGTTACTGGAAAAGTCCAGGTTTCGAATCTGCGGGAATCGACCGTGATTTGCGGGCGGGGCTCGCCGCATTTTCGCCTCGGTCCGATCCGAGTTTTCCTCGTCCTCGGGTGCTAGTGTGCCGCCCATGTTGTCACTGTGGTCACTGCCGCGCGTGCGCGCCGTCGCGTTGATTTCTTCGATCGGCTGCGCCTTCTTCGCCTGCGTCGCGAGACCTGGGCACGAGCCTGCTGCGCTCGTGAGTGACGATCAGCTCTCCGCCGCGGTGCTGCAAAGCCTGCCGCTGTTGCAGGAGAGCGCGGCGAAGTGGTTCGAAGAGCGCTCGTGCGTTTCGTGCCACCACCACACGCTGGGAATGATGACGGTTGCGCTTGCCGAGGAGCGCGGCTTCGCCGTCGACCGCGAACTGTTCGACGAGCAGGTGCAGCACGGCACTCCCTGGGATCCGAACACGGTCGAAGAAGTGCTGCAGGGAGACGCCGGCATCAATGGACAGCTGGGCCAGGGATACAAGTTGCTCGCGCTGGCCGTGGGCAAAGTCGGAGCCAGCGCTCACACTGATGCGCGCGCGATGTTCTTGCTCGACATGCAAGGCCTCGACGGCCGCTGGCGATCGGTCAGTCATCGTCCGCCGCTCGAGGATTGCGACATGACGGCGACCGCGCTCTCGTCGCGCGCGATTCAGCTTTATTCGCCGCTCGGCAATGAAGCCCGCGTGGCACGCGCAGTCGAGTTGGCGCGCGGTTGGCTCAGCCAGGCCACGGCGCTGAGCAACGAAGCGCGCACGATGCAACTCTTCGGACTCGCCTGGACTGGCGCCGATCCGAAGCGAATTCAGAAGGCCGTCAAGGCGCTGACCTCAGAGCAGCGTCCCGACGGCGGTTGGGCGCAGATCGAAACGCGCACCAGCGATGCGTACGCGACGGGGCAGGCACTGGTCGCACTGCACCAGGCGGGCGGCTTGTCCGTGCGCAGTGAGTGCTATCGGCGCGGACTTGCCTACCTAATGAAGGAACGACTCGCCGACGGCACGTGGGATGTGGACACGCGCCGCCGAGGACCTGGCCTGCCGTACTTCGAGACCGGCTTTCCGCACGGGGAAAATCAGTTCATCGCTTACGCGGCCAGTGCCTGGTCGACCATGGCGCTCACGTTCGCTGCGCAGCCGGGCCCGTCGCAGATTTTCGTCAGCACCGCGAAGCTTCCGCGCGCGGCCGAAATGCCTGCCGACGTCGAGCCCCTGCCGCCTTTGGTCCGCGCCACGTTGTACGGCAGCCTGGCCGACGTGCGCGCGTTGCTCGACGCGGGCGCGGACGCGAATCAGGTCGGCAAACATGGTTACAGCGCGCTGACGGCGGCCGTGCGCGACTTGGACAAGACCAAGCTGTTGCTCGAGCGCGGTGCGAACGTCGAAGCACGCAGCGCGCTTGGATTCACAGCGCTGATCCTGGCCGCGGGCACCAACGGTGGCCGCGATGTCGTGGAGTTGCTGCTCGGGCACGGAGCCGATGTTCACGCGCGGGCCAAGGACGGTTCGAGCGCGCTGTGGCATGCGGCCGGCTCCGGCAATTGCGAATTGGTGGGTGTGCTGCTTGCCGCGGGTGCAGAGATCGATGCGCCCGCGGGAGAGAATTTGCCCGCGTTGCACATCGCGGTGTGGCAGGCCGACGCTGCGATGGTGGCTTTGTTGCTCGCGCGCGGTGCGAATCCCGATAGCCGGCCGGTCGCGAGCCCGAAGGATCCGGCCGACGAGGCCGCCGCTACGGCGTTGATCGCGGCAACGGGGGACGGCTGCGACGCGGTCGTCGCGCTGCTGCTCGACGGCGGCGCGCGCACCGAATCCACCGATGAAGAAGGACGCACGGCACTCATGATCGCCGCGATCGTCGATTGGGGAAATGACCACAGCATGAAGGCTTTGCTGAGCCACGGCGCTTCGACGCAGGCGCGCGACCACGCGGGCAAGAGCGTATTGGATTACGCGCGCGAGACCGGCAAAGCGTCGGCAGAGGCGCTCTTGGAAGGGCCCGTTGGCGCGGGACGCTAGCCGGCGATGACGGACGAGTCGTAAGCCGCTGCCGCGGCCCGGCAGTTTCGCATTCGGCGCGCGTGCAACTCGCGTCACTCCACGCGAAGGACGGCCCGAGCGCAACCGCGGACGGTTGGTTGACTTGCGAGCCGGCTCGAGTCTTTGCGCGCCGGCAGATCCTGATCCGCACCAGTGCGCAGTCCGCGTCAACCTAGTGCGCAAGCGGATGGATTTCGTGCGCCGGACCTGGAGACATGGCCGAAGGGTTGATAGCTGTGGATTCATCCCTGAGGACACGCATGAAACACGCACTTTGCTCCGCATGGTGGCTTGCCGTTCCGCTGCTTTGCCTGATCGGTTGCCGCGAAACCCGAGAGTTCGCCTCCGTGAATGCGACGGCCGCATCGGCGGTTCGCGGAGCCCAGTTGTTCGCTCAGCACTGCGCCGTCTGCCATTGTGTCGACGGCCGCGGTGACGGCGCGG
>JANMRV010000649.1:0-5917 GCA_031388685.1 Planctomycetota bacterium | reverse complement strand
CGCTTGCTCGTCTCCTTCGGCGCTGCCGCGAAGCACTGCGCGTTTTATCCCGGAGCCCATCCGCTCGAGGCGCTCGCGATGGAACTCGCGAACTACCCCACCAGCTGGGGCACGATCCGTTTCCCCGTGGGCACTCCCTTGCCGACGACGCTCGTGCGCAAGATCGTGAAGCTGCGCATCGCGGAGAATGCCGGCAAGAAGCCGGTTGCGAAACGTGATGTGAAGCAGTTTCGCTAGAGCGGACTAGGGCGCGCGCCGCAAGGCGACCGTCAACGGCCCGTTGCCCGCGCCCCAGGCAATCATCGTGAACGCTCCGACGTCACCGACGCAGCGGGTCTCGACGTTCTGATCGGGCATGCGCAGGTGCAAGAGTCCGGCGGCGTCCGTGCGAGCTTTGGCGGTCAACTCCTTGCCACCGAGCCCGGTGCGCCACTCGATTTCGACATTGGCGAGCACAGCTCCGCCCGAGACGTCGACGCAACGCAAATCGCGCGCGGTCGTGTGGAGCTGAATCTCGTGCGCGACTTCTTGGCCAGGCACGATCGTGATCGGTTGGGCGACCGACCAGGCCCAGGTCTTGTCTTTGGACCAGTAATCCAAGCGCAGGGAGCCCGGTGCGAGCGAACCGAGCAGCGCAGTGCCGTCGAAATGGACGCTGCGGGAAAACGCGCCCGTGGGGCTGCTGCCGGCGACTGCCCACAACAGCGTGCCGCCGCTGGCGGCCAGATCGTCGATCACGACACGCTCCCGCAAGCGGCCGGGGAATGTGTTGCGCAAGTCGATCTCCGCGGCAAGTGTCTCGCCGTCGTGAATCATCGCCGTGTACACGGTGCGGGGCCCTGACTCGCTGGCTCCGTCCGGCGCGACCGTGGTCACGGCCAGGTTGAGTTGAACCTCACCGACGGGCAACGCGCCGAAGTCGAATGCACCGTCCTCATGCAATACGGCATTATCGCGGCCCTCGGCATGGAACGCTCTCAAGGTTGGATCCATCGGCGAGAAGTGCGCGAGGAGGTTGGTGTCGTCGATCGGCGCGCCGGCCGGAATCAGCAGCCGGCCGGTGAGGAATCCGTGGGCGGGTCGGAGGATGACGAGCGGTTGGGTTTCGCCGTCCAGAGCGACGATTCGATCGACGTGCAGATACTCGCTCCAACTTGCGCGCAAGGTCCAGTGCTCAGCCGTAAGTCCGTTGAATGTGTATCTTCCTTGTTCATCCGTTGCAGTACTCTGGGTGAAGCGCCTGATGATCCCATTGCCAGCGAAAATCTGGACGCTTACGTCGCCCGCGTGACCGGCCTGATCGCCGCGCGTCAACTGGACTTCGACATTGCTGAGCGGTGTCGTGCCATCGGCCGCGTAGACAGTGCCTTGAAGCGCCAGTCCCGCGGCGAAATTGCAGTTCACGTCGCGCACTTCATTCGGAGCGAGGCCGAGGACTGCGATGTTCTGCGGCGGCAAATCCGCGATTTCGAGCGTGAGGGCATAGTCTCCGGGAATCACGCCGCCAATGACGCCTCCTGTCGGCGGCACCGCATTGGGAGCGACGAGCACGAATTCGTTGGAAGAGTGGCCCGATGTGAACTTGGCGCGCAAGGAATAGGAACTGAGGTAGGCCGATCCATCGGGGCAGTTCAAGTGCAATCGCAGCGCCGCATTGCCGACGAGCTTCGCTCGCACGACTTCGCCCGGTTGCACGTTGGACTTGGTCCAGGGCACCAACCGCGGATCGCTGATGCTGAGGTCGTAGGCGCCGGCGACACAGCCGTCGATGACATACGCCATCAAGCCGTTCTCGTTCATGCTGCCGATCAACGGTGGCGCGCCTGCGCTCGTTGCGCTGACCTGCAAGTGGCCCGAATCGAAGCTGTAGTAGGGCGATGTGGAAACCCTCACGGCGATTCGCTTCGCTGGATCGGGCCCGTCGTAGCGTAGCTCGACCGATTTCGTCTCGTTGGCTACGAGATCGACGATCACAGCCTCGATGCTCGCTCCGTTCTCTGTGGAGGCTTCAAGTCTCACTCTTCGGGCCGGGACTCGGCTCAGCACGATTTCCGAAGCGCCAGCAAGGCACTTTGCTGAAATGTAGGAAGAATCCCTGCCCTGTGCCGCGGTCAGCGGCTGGACGTCGACGGAACCGTTCCAGCCGATGCAGAGCGAGTTCGAACTCGCGTCGACGATGTGAGCGACAATCGTGGCCACCGGTTCGAGCGCGATGTCGCCAAGTTCCAACGTGCTGCCCGGCAGCAGTGTGTTCCAACGCCACGCGGCCATGGCGCTACCGGCCTCGTCGACCTTCATGAAAAACTGATAGGCAAGCGGCGGATCGAAGCTGAACTCGAAGCGGCCATCGGCATCCGCGGTCTTTGGTTGCGGATCGATCCAGTTCGTCGGCAGGCCGTATTGCTGCACTCGTTCTTGATTGGCCCTTGTGCCGGAAAAATTCACTCTGGAGCCGACAGCCGGGCTTCCGTCGGGACGCAGGAGGCGGCCGCGCACGATCGCATCGCCAATCATCGCCGACGGAGGAGTGGGAGACGACGGGTTGCTTTCGGCTTCGACGCGCGCGAGCGCCTCGATCGATTCTGCCGCGCTCGTCGGGGCAAGCTCCGTCGCGATCGATTCCGGTGCCGTGGCCAGCGCTGCTTCAGCCGGCTCCGTCGCTTCGGGCGAACGCCACACCAACCACGCGGGCAAGGCGAGCATCAGCGGCGCGAGCAAGGCGAGGATGACTCCCAGTGGCGCGAATCCCGCCGCCGGAATCGGCGAGCCCGTGAGCAGCGACGCGCGCTCCATGACCGCCTCGCGAATCGACTCGATGCCGCGCGAGGATGTCGCCGCATAGCCGCCGGTCGAAAACGCCGCGGGCAGTGCGCGGCGCAAGAGCTTCAGGCCGCGGTGCAACCGCACGCGCGCGGCTCCGCTGGAGAGACCGAGTTCGCCCGCGAGCTCGCCGGGCTCGAGGCCATCGACCAGATGTCGGCGCACGATGCCGGCGTAAGCAGTCGGCAGTTCACGCACGGCCGCATCGACCGCCTGTCGCACCTCGCCCGCCGCGGCCAATTGCTCGGGGCCGGATTCCTCACGTTGGTGCACGCGTTCGAGGTCGAGCAGTCGACCTTGCTTCTCGCGCAACTTGCGCGCGTGCAGGGCCAGGATGCCGAGCAGCCACGGCAAGACGGGGCGGCCGCGTTCGTAGGAATTCGCGCGCTCGATCGCAGTCAAGAACGTCGCCTGCACCAAATCGTCGGCTTCGTCGCGCCGCGCCGCGAGGTGTACGGCGACAGGCAGCAACTGCGGCGCCGCGTTGTCGAAGACCTTCGCCAGCGCGAGCATGTCGCCAGCGTCGCGGAATCGCAGGAACAGCACTTCGAGGTCGTGGTTCTTCATGGCCCCCTGACTCCCGGCGGGCAGCCCCAACGTTACAGACTTTGTGGAGTCAGGCCCCCCTGCGAACTATTCGTGCGAAGGGAAGCGGGAATCCAGCCCCCGGGCTCGCGGAATGGTCCCGATAGGTGCCTGAAGTACGGTTCACCTTTTGCGCAGGAAAAGCTCGACCTCGCCGAGGCCGACGAGCGGGCTCTTCGGCGACGGCGCGGTCGCGAGGATGCGCAGGTCGAGGCGCTTGACCAGCGTCCTGCGCGCGAGCGCGAGCCGCATCGGATGCAGCGGATCGGGATCCATCGCGAGGCGCTGCTTGTCCTTGCCGTTGATCTCGATCTCCAGCTCGACCGGCCGCGACAGATATCCTGGCCCGAGGGCCGGCAGTACGGCGGGGGAGATACGGATCACGTTGCACTCGACGGGATTCTGGAAGGAGAGCGTCAGCGTGCGCTGATCATCCTTGGCATCCGCGAGCCACGGCGACGCGCCGCAGCCGTCGAGGATCAACTCTGGCGGGTAGTCGACGCCCAAGGGCGTGTCCTTGGCTCTGGCGTAGGAACTGGCCTTGACCGTGGTCTTCGGATCGCCGGTCAGATTCGGGCCAAGCTCCTGATCGAGTTCACCGATCCAGCGTGGCAGCGCGCGCGCAACGTCGATTTCGAGCGGCGGGGATTCGAGCACGAGTTCCGTTTTCGAAGCCGTGTTCGGCGCGAGCGCGATGACGCGCGCCTTCAAGGCGTGCACTCCGCTACGGTCGAAGACGAGCGTGGTGGCGAAGCGTTCCTGTCCCACCCCGCGCGTGCTGTCGCCGAGTTGCACGCCGATCAACTTGTCGTCGGCCAGATATTCGACGCGCACGACACGCGGTCCGAGGCCGTGATCCCTGGACCACTCGATCTCGCGCGCCAGCTTCCTGTTCCAGCCGTCGATCCACACGCGAAGCGGGCCACGACCGTCGCCGCCGAGTCGGACTGCGGCGGCGCCTGGAGCGAAAGCGGACGACTCGCCCGTGGCAGGGCCGCGCTTGGCTGAGGTCGCGCGCTTCAAGAATAGCAGCGCGAAGCATGTCTCGGACAGGTCGCTGCCGTCCTGCCAGGCGCCCGCTTCCGTTTGCTGCTCGATGAGGAAGGCCGCGCCTTCGCCGTACCAATCGTGCTCGCCAATCCGCGCGGCTGCGCAGACCGCGCCGAAGCGTTCGAGTCCATAGAGGTAGTAGTAGAGCCAGGCGCCCGACCTCGGATTGGTCGTGACCGAAAAGTTTTTCGCGAGCCATTCCTGGCCGCGCGAACGTGCGATCGCAAACCTGTCCGCGAGCTTTGGCGAGCACTCGCCGGCGATGCGCAGCTCGATCTCGCACATGGCCAGCGTGGCGGCTCCGGCCGCGGTCATCGAACCCGTGGCGCCGCCGCCGCGGCCGCCGCTGGGGCTGTAGCCGAATCCGCCGTCCGTGGTCTGATAGCCGAACACGGAATCGGCGAGTTTCGTCCATACGCGCGCGTCGATCGCGACTCCGTTGGAAGCCGCGACCCACAGAGCCAAAGCCGCGAACTGCGTGTTGGACAGATCGTTGCCGCCCGAGGGATAGCTCCAGTCCCCGCCGTCGAGCTGCCAGGCGACGAGCTTGCGCGCCAACTCATCGATCCAGCGCAGGTTGTCGAAGCCTTCGTGCGCGCTGAGCGCGAGCAGCATGCAACTCGCGTCGTAGGTCGTTTCGATGCGCTGGCATTGCAGGTGCGCGAGCAAGCGCTGCACGGTCGGGTCGTCCTTCGGCACGCCGGCCTTGAGCATGGCGTAGAGCGAGAGCGCGCTCTGGCCAATGCGCTCCGCCAATTCCACTCGGCCGGCTGTGACCCGCGCTCCGTAGGAGCCCAATAGAAACCTCGCGCCCTTGTCGATGGCCGCGTCGATCCTCTGCTGGGTCGAGGGTGCTGGCCTCGGTGCCGGCGGCGGCCCGGCCTTCTGGGCCAGGCCCGCGGCGGCACCTAGCGCGAGGCTCGTGGCGCGCAGCAGCTGGCTGAGGTTGAACATGGGAGGGGCTGGCGGCGAGTTCGCCGCCAGCTTGTACCCGAGCCTGGCTGTCCATGGGACAGGGCTTGCACCTCCGCGGTCCGGCCGGTTCGCGAGCCAGTCCCTCCCGGCTCGGACCTCCAGGGCCGGGGAAACCGGCCTTGAAGCCACTGGAATTCCCCGGCGCGGGCCACCCGGTGAATTTTCTCTGATTTTTCTCCGACTGTGACAGGCTCGTTCACGTATCTGCCGGAATCTCGCACACTAGTCGTCGTCAGATCCTCTGACACGGATTCCCGATATGTCGATCAAACTCCTCGCTGCACTGGTTTTCTTGCTGGTTTCCTGCGTTTTCGCAAGCACGCATTCCTATCTCGCTGCGGAGCGTTCGCTGCACAGCCGACCGCCCCAGGTCCAGGATGAGTGCTGTAACACCCTGAATCCCTGCCCGGGCGCTGCCACGGATGAATGCGCGGGGAGCATCGCACTGCAGTCCCAGGCGAATCCTCGGCGCCTGCCGCACCGCCCA
>JANMRV010000640.1:0-11942 GCA_031388685.1 Planctomycetota bacterium | reverse complement strand
GGCGCGAAAGATCGCGTCGACGGCGTTGGGGACAAAGCTCCAGGGTACGGACTTCGGCCCAAGACACGCGTCGTGCGAGTCGATCAGGGTGCCCCAGCGATCGATGAAGAGCCCTCGGACGGGTGCTTCTGTGCCGGCCAGGGGAGGCTGAGGGGAGGAGCGGCGCATGCGTTGTTTTCCAGACGAAAGGGCCACGAGGGCCGGAGAGGGGCTTCGATGCCTACTCGTTTTCGGCTGCAAGATCTGCGGCTTGAGTTGCTCGCTCGAATCGTCCATCAAGAAGCTCTGCCGCTTGGGACGATCTCTGCTCCGCAAGCGGCGCATTCCTTTCGTGTCAGGAAATTCCTTCTCTACAAGCCAGATCCCGTGACTCGCCCGCTGCGCATTGCCCTGGTCGTCGATCCGCTGTCGGCACGCCTGCTTGGCGGTGAACACGCTGCGGGCCTGGCGCGCTCTCTGTCGGCTCGCGGCCACGAGGTCGGCCTGTTCGGAGCGGACTTTCCGGCTCCGTTCCAGGGAGAGGTTTCCGGCGAACCCTCGGCTTCGTCCGCAGTCGCGCCCACGGCCGTGGAACGCCGGCGCTCGAGTCGCAAGCACAGCCGAGGCAGGCGCGAGCTGCTGGCCTTTCGCCCGCAGGCCATCATCGCCTACGACGCCATGTCGCCGACGGCTTGCCAGGCCGCTCAGACCGCCAGGCGGCTGCGCACGTCGCTTGTGCTGGTCGAGCACGGCGCGGGTAACCATGCCGCGCGCACGCTGCTGCGCGGGCTCTCGCGCGTCGGATCGACGCTATGGGGGCCCTATGTGCGGCGTACGGCCAGCTGCGTTGTCGCGCTCGACCCGTGGTCGATGTCGCAGGCCCGGCGCGAGGGATTCCCCCTGGATCGCGTGCGCGTCGTTCCGCACGGCGTGGATACGGGGCGCTTCCGTCCGGGTCTGCCCTCGAGCCTGACCGCTCGGCATCGGATTCAGGGCCGCATCGTCCTGGCGGTTGGAGCCCTGGAGACAGAATCGCGCCACGAACTTGTCCTCGAGGCCTTTGCACGCACCGTCGGACAGCGAGCCGACTGGTCGCTGGTGATCGCCGGGGCCGGATCACAGCGCGATCGCCTGCGCGCCGTTGCTGACCGCGCCGGGGTCGGGGCGCGTGTGCACTGGGTCGGCGAGCTGAGCGAGAGCGAACTGCCCGGCGCACTTTCCTCCGCGACCATCGCCGTCCTGGCCAGCGCCGACCCGCGCGCCGTGCTGCTCGCCAAGCTCTTGGCCTGCGGTGTGCCGATCGTCGTCGAGGCGGGCGGTCGCGCGGAGTTTCTGGTCGGCGACCAATGCGGCGTCACGGTTCCGCGAGGCGGCTGGGCGACCGGCCTGAGTCTGGCAGCCTCCGCGCCCGAATCGCGTCAACGTTGGAGTCTGGAGGCGCGGCGCATCGCCGAGTCCAAACTCGACTGGAGCCACGTCGCCGCCGAATTCGAAACGGCGATCGGCGAGCGCGAAGAGCGGCTGGCCGGCTGAAGCGAGGGTCGGCTACTTGCCGGTCGCCTTGCGCAGCTCGTCTTTCAGGAACTTCAGGTCGCTGGCGTATTGCTTGACCGCCTCGAGCGTCTTCGGTTCGATCTTGGAGAAGGCCGCGCCAACTTTGACGCCGTCCTCGCGCTCCTCGATCTCGGCGATCGTTGCCAGCGCTTCGACGAAGCCCTGCTGGAACATCGGCATGCGGAACTTCACCTTGATTTCCGTTCCGATCGAGAGCAGCTGGCCCATGGCGAAGGGCTCGAGTTTAGTCTCGTTGCCATCCCAGGTGAAGGCGAGGCCGTGCCCGTCGCAGGCGAGCATGCGGCCGACGCCGTGCCAGTTCGCGGCGCCCGCGTTTCCTGGCGGCGTCCCGGCGGGGCGCGTTGAAGCGCGATTGGTGCCCGGCAGGTAGTGCTCGATGCGACTGGAATCGGTCGGCGCGAAGACGACGGATCCGTCCTCGATTTCTTGCGTGTTCGCGGCCTTGGACTTTTCGGCCTTGGCGCCGGAGATGATCCCTTTGGCGGCTTCGTCGTCGGAGTCGAAGATAGGCACGACGCGGTCCAAGCCAACTTTCTCGATGATGCCGCGACAGAAGGGCGAGGGCCGCGAGAGCGCCAGCTTGCCGCCCTTGCCCTGGCATTGCCGAGAGGCCTTGATGATCGCTCCCAGCGCGGTGGAGTTGATGAATTTCACCAGGCGCAAGTTGAGCACCAGATTGGTGGTCCCGGATGCGACCAGCGCATCGACCTCCTCCTGCAGGTTGCGCACGTAGTAGGTATCGAACTCACCACGCAGATGGAGTACGGCGTGGTCTACACGATGGTCGACGTTGATGTGCATGATCCGTCGCTCGGGCTGAGCTGGGCTGGAGGTAGCGGGAAGGCCCCAGGAGCCAAGGCTCCGGCAGGGTCGAAGGATTCTCGCCGGTGCCGCTCGTGGCGCAAGGAATTTCGCTGCGCTACTGCTAGACTCGGGCCGGCATGTTTTGGAACCGCAAGAAGGAGCCGCCGACCAAAGCCCCCCAACCGCCTGCGCCGGCCGGCCAAGGGACACATGGCACTGGGGCCGTTCGGTCGCCCGGCGCCTCCGCTGGCGTTGCCCACTCGAACCCGCCGTCGACCGTCCAGTTTCTGACCGGCGATCCAGAACTCGACCGCCGTTCCGTCGAAGTCTTGCTCGAGGCCATTGCAAGAGTCTCGGAGGCGCGCAATCTCGATGAATTGCTCATCGACATCGTGGACCACTCGATCGAGATCGCCGGCGCCGAGCGCGGGCTCTTGATCCTGGCCGACGAGAGTGCCGGGAATTCCACGCGCGGGGAGGCCGGGCTGTCGCTGCGCGTCGCTCGTTCGAAGGGCAAGCAGACCATCCGCGACGACAAGCGCTTCTCGACCACCATCGTCAAGCGCGTGCTCGAGCATGGCCAGCCGGTCAAGGCCACGGTGCAGAGCGATTCCGATGCGCTGGAACTGGGCCGCTCGGTCTTCGACCTCAAGTTACGCGCTGTGATGTGCGTGCCACTGTCGGCCCCGACCAACCAGGGCGGCGGCGACGAGCGCGCGGCGCGCGGCGCGCTGTACGTCGATTCGAAGGCCGCCACGCGCGAGTTCTCCGCGCGCGACCTGTCGTTGTTCGCCGCACTCTCGCAACACATTTCGATCGCACTGGAAAACGCGCGCTTGCACCTGCACAGCATCGAGAAGACGCGCCTGGAGCATTCGCTCGAACTCGCCAGCGCGATTCAAAGCGGCATGATGCCGCCGATTCCGCGCGACGTCACTTCGCTCGAAGTGCACGGCTGGTACCGGCCGGCCGAGCGCACCTCGGGAGACTTCTTCGATTTCGTCAAGACCCGCGACCAGCGTCTTGCGGTGATCGTCGGAGACGTCACCGGCCACGGCATGGGACCTGCGTTGATCACCGCCGCCACGCAAGCGAGTCTGCGTTCGTTCCTGCGCGTGGTGCCCGATGTCGGCACCGCGGTGACGATGCTCAATCAGGATCTCTCGGAGCGCGTGGATCCGGGCATGTTCGTCACGCTGCTGGTCTGTGCGATTCGCGGAGATGGCGACTGCGAGATCCTGAACGCGGGCCATCACGCGCCGCTCTTGTGGCGCAAGTCCAGTGGCTTGATCGAGAGCGTCGAGTGCTCCGGCGTTGCGCTCGGAATCGTGCCCGACGGAACCTTCGTTTCCGACGGCCATTTGAAACTCGAAACCGGCGATCTCTTGCTGGCTTTCACCGACGGCTTGGTCGAGGCGCCCTCGAAGGACGATCACGAGGCATTGTACGGCGAGGAGCGCCTGCGTACTTCGTTCGCCGAGTTGTGTGCCGAAGGCGCGAGTACCGAAGTGATCGCCAAGAAATTGGCCGAGTCCGCGCTGTCTTTCTCGGGCGGCGCGCACGACGACGACATTACACTCGTGGTGTTGCGTCGGACGTGACTCGCGGCGATCTGATCGTCCGCCGTGCGCGTAGCTATCCGCCGGGAGCACAGTCGCGTCCGATCGAGATCGAGATCCGAGCCGGGCGCATCCAGCGCATCGCCGAACGGATCGAAGACGCGCATGCTTCCACGCCGCAACTCGACGCCGGCGGCCTGTTCGCGATTCCCGGTCTGATCGACATCCACGTGCACTTCCGCGAGCCGGGACTGGAGCACAAGGAAGGCTGGGATCGCGGCAGCGCGGGCGCGCTGCACGGCGGCGTGACCAGCGTCGTCGAGGTCCAGAACAATCCACCGTTGTCGGTTTCGCGCCGCGCGCTCGATCGGCGCATCGAGGTCGTGCGCAAGAGTTCGCGCGTCGACTTCGGATGTCTCGCCAATTTGCTCGAGGACTCGCTGTTGGAACTCGAGGCGATGGCGCCACTGACTCCGGCCTTCAAGTGTTTCCTTGGCGGGTCCACCGGCTTGGGCGGTCAAACAGACCCGCACACGATCAGGGCCTTGTTCACTGCCGCCGCCCGCGCCGGCCGTCCGATCGTGGCGCACTGCGAACAGGAAGAACTGTTGCAGGCGGGCAAGCTCGCGTACCCGCAGGCCAGCGTGCGCGAGCACCACCTCGTGCGCTCGCACGCGGCAGAAATCGAATCGATCCGCCAGAGCATCGATCTCGTGCGCGAGTGCGGAGTCGAGCTGCACGTCTTCCATCTTTCCAGCGCCGGCGGCGTCGAACTCGTGCGCGCCGCGCGCGCCGAGGGTCTGCCGGTCAGCGCGAGCACAGGCCCGAACTATCTTTTCCTGACCTCTGAAGACGCCGAACGCCTGGGCAACCTGCTGAAGGTCAATCCGTCGATCAAGACCTGGGCCGACCGCGCGAGCCTGCGCGCCGCGCTCTGTGACGGCACGATCTGCGCGATCGCTACCGATCACGCGCCCCATCCGCTGGCGGAAAAACTTCGAACCTACGCGCATGCTCCCTCGGGCATGCCTTCGGTCGATCTATTGTGGCCGTTGACCTGGGAACTCGTGCGCCAAAATGTGCTCGCCCCGGAGCGCGCGCTCGAACTGGTCACCATGGGACCCGCGCGCGCGCTGCACATCGAGGGCAAGGGCCAACTCGCGCCGGGATTCGACGGCGACGTCGTGCTGTTCGATCCGGAAGAAAAGCGCCGCGTTCAGGGAGCCGATCTGCCCTCGCGCAGCCGCTGGTCGGCCTTCGAGGGTTTCGAGCTGGCCGGATTTCCGCGTCACGTCGTGCGCCGCGGGGAACGCGTCTTTGGCGAAGGCCGGGTGCTCGCGAACGGCGGCGGTGAACCCTTGAGGTTCGGGCCCGTTGCTCCCGTGCGTCGCTGAACCAGCCCGCAGCGCGCGCCATGGGTTCAGCACATCCTCCGCAAGCGCGGGTCAGTTTCGAGCGCGGCTTGGGCGCGCGCGTGGCCCGTTTCGCCGCGAATGAAGCGGCGATGCGTCGCACGCCGCGCGAGGATTTTTCGAGTTCGGCCTCGCGCGCAGGTCACGGCAGCGGAGAGTTCGCCGGTCGGCGGCGCTACTCGCCTGGCGATGACCTGCGCGCCTTTGACTGGGAAGCCCATGCGCGCGGCGCGGGCGAACTCGTGCGCATGCGCAGTCGCGAGAGCTCTGAACGCTGGAACGTGCTGCTCGACAGCAGTGTCTCGATGGCGATCGGAAGTCCGGCGAAGTTGCAGCTCGCGGCGGAGCTTGCGCTGGCCATCTGCGCGGTGGGGTTGGAGTGGGGCAGCGAAGTGAGCCTGGCGACACAGCGCGGAATCTGCGCGCTGCGCTCGAAGCGCGATCTCCCTCGCGCGCTGGCTGAATTCGAGGGCCTCGAGTGCGCGGGCTCCGACGGTTTTGCGGCATGGTTCGCGCATCCCGCGCTCGCGCGTGCGCAGCGCTGGATCGCGGTCGGCGACCTGTTCGACGTCGACTCGGCGATCGTCGCGAGGCTTGTCTCGCGCAGAGCTCGTTTGGACGCGTTCGCGGTGCTCGCGCCCGCCGAGTTGGCTCCGCTTTCCGCAGGCGCGCTGGGTGCGAGCGTGGAGTGGTGCGACCCGGAGAGTTCGGCGAAGCTCGCGCTGACGCTTGGCGAGCAGAGCCTGGCAGGTTATGCCGCGGCGCTTTCCGAGCACTTGCAGCACTGGCGCGCCGGTCTCCATCGCGCGCGCGGTGAACTCGTGGTGGCGCAAGTCGGCGAGCCGTTCGAGCCGCACGTGCGACGCTGGATCGCCGCCTCGACGTCATGAACGGCTGGTCGTTCGCACAGCCGCTGGCGCTGCTTGCCTTGCTGGCCGTGCCGATCTTGTGGTGGCGCGCGCGCGCGGCGGGCCGCGGCGAGCCGCAATGGACTGGCGCGCTGGTTCTTTGGCGGCGTGTGGCGCAGGAAGCCGTGCCGCTGGATGCGCGCGAACGCCGCGGCTTGCCGCTGTCCGTGTTTGCCGCGCTGCTGGCCGCCGTGCTCGGTTCGCTCGCGCTCGCGGGCCCGCAGCACAGCCGCGAAGGCGCGGGAGCCTCGCGTTGGACGCTGGTCCTCGATCGCTCGCCCTCGATGTTCCTGCCGCTGCAGAGTGGCTCGAACGCGCCGACGCGCATCGAACGCGCGGTTGAGTTGGCCGTGGCCGCCTGCGAACGCGAAGGCGTCGCGGCGCAAGCGCGCGAGTGGTCGACGTGGGCCTTCGATGGCGTGCACGTCGCGCGCGGGGAACGACCTCCGCAAGCCTGGCTGCTGCCTGACTGGGGGCCGGGGGGCTCGCTGCCCTGGACGCAACTCGACCAACCCGATCACGTCTGGGTCAGCGATTGCGAGCCGGAATTCACGCCGCTCGCGGCCGGGCGCATCCATTGCGGAGCCTCCGCCGTCGCCGGAGTCGTGGCCGACCTGGGGCCGCGCTGTCTCGTCTGGGACGGTCGAGAAGTCTCCGAGCAGGACTGGTCCGCGCCGCGCGCAGGCTTGTGGATCGAGGCCGGAGTCCCCGAGGATCTGGCGATTCTGGCGCGCCTGTGGGCGGCCGAGCGCGCGCTCGAGGTCGTGAACGAATCGAGAGCCGCGTGTCTGAGCCTCACCCGTGCGGAATTCCCGGCGGATGAGCCGCCCATCGCCGGCAAATTGGTCGCTGAACAGTGGTCCATTCCGGCCAGTGTTTCCGGTGCGCTTGCCGCCGGGCGATCCTCCGACTGGGCGGAATTCGAGGATCTCCAGGGCCGCCGCTCCCCGGCGGTGCAGTGGCGGCCCGGTGAAGTCCGCACCTGCGTCAGCGCGCTGAGCGCAGAGCGGGCCGACCCGGCCGTGTTCGCGCTGGCCTGGGTCGCGCTCTTCGACGCCGCCCGCCTGCCCGTCCCGGGCCTCGTCGGAGTAGCGGAACGCGCCAAGACCGGGCCCCTGCGCGTCGACCCACCCAAAGCCGCGGGGCGGGCTTCGAAGGCTAGTGTGCAAAATCTTGCACCGTTTCTCGCCGTCCTGGCCAGCGCGCTTGCGCTCGCGGCCCTGGCTCTGGCGCGCCCGCAGGCAGGCGGGCGGCCGAATCTCTCGCTTCTTTCCAGAGTGCAAGTGCGCTCTCCCGGCGGAGTCGGCTTGGGCTAGACTTCGATGGCGATGAATCTCCGACCGATGTTGAGCCTGCGCTGGGCGCTGCCCGTGTTTCTGTGCCTGGGGCTCAGCGGTCTTGGCGGCTGCTCGAGCCGCTATCACCCTCAGCACGCTAGTGCCATCGGCGGCGGTCACATCGGCAAGGGGCGCAGCGGCAAGGCCGCCAAGAAGCGCGGGGGGAGCCAGCAGAGCGGTGACCCTGCAGTCCTGTTCGCCGGCCCGCACAAGTCGGACGATCCTTTCGACGGACTGGGCGAAACCAAGCGCGGAAAATCCGGGACAGCCAAGAGTTCGGGTTCCCGCGCAGGAGTCGCAGCGCGCGCGCCGCGGCCGAAGCCGGATCCGAACCTGTTCGATACTGGCGCGCGCGCCCCTCGCAAGCGCGCCAGCGACCCGTTCAACGATCTGTAGCCAGATTCCGCGCGCCGACGTTGGGCCTGTGCGTCAGGCGGCAAATGCGGACCTTGTCGCCGACGATCGCGCTGCTGCGAGCCGTGCTTGGGATTTCGAGTTGCAGGCCCAGCTCGAGCGCCAGCGGCCGCAGGACTTCGAGTTCCTCGTCGCTGGTGCACAGCGTGCACGGCGACGCCGCTCGCTCGAGCAGCGCGCGGGTCAGTTCGTCCGCGCGGCGCCGATCGTCGCTCAGCGATCCGCGGCCGGTGGCGAGATCGCTGCCGGCGCGCTCGTACAACTCATCGTGCAGTGCGGGGAATGTATCAGGGTCGGTCAGCACGCTGACCATCCACAGGTGATCGCAGCTGGCCTTGTCCACGCGATCCAGTGATTCGAAGACTGGCTGGGGAAGGCTCACGCCAAGTTTCGCGCCGACCACGGCCAGCCCGCGCGCGAGCTCGCGGAGTTCGACGCCGGCGAGGTTGATCCAGATCACTTCGCGACCGAGCACCAGGTGCTCGACGAGCAGCGGCGCGAGTTCGGCGACGGCGGCGCCGAGGTACAGGCTGCGGCGCGGTCCATTCGCCGCGAGCCGACCTGCAAGTTCGTCGGCGAGACGCAGGCCCGTATCGAGCACGCGCTCGCGCAGCGCCGCGTCGAAGAACTCGCTCGCGTCGCCTTCGCAATACGCGCTGCCCAATAATTTCCAGTCGAGTTCGAGTTCGAGCGCCGCCTGCACCGCGCCGAAGAGTTGCACTGCTGCGCTCATGGGCCGGCGCTCAACTTTCCGACTCGGAAACCTCGCCGTACAGCCTGGTGAAGATCGTGGTGGCGAGCATCCCGACGGCCACTGCGAACCACAACGTGCACAAGCGCGTCAAAAGCACCGCGGCCGTCGCCTGGCTTTGGGCGACATCCCGCGTCAGGCCACCCAGGGAAAAATGTTTGCGCAGGATCGTGCCGATCGACCACTCGGTCATGCCCAATCCGCCTGGGAAGATGATCAACACCGCGCCGGCGACCGCGCCGAGCGCATAAGCGAAGACCGCAGCAAGGAACGAGATCTGCGCGTCGCCGCCGAGTGCGTTGGCGATCAGCCAGAAACCCGTGCACTCCAGCCCCCAGCCGATCACGGAGATCAGCGTGGGCAAGAAGATTTCGCGCGGTGCGAGCAGGGTGCGCGTCGACTCGAACGAGACTTCAACGCGTTCGGAGAGCCGCCACAGATAGGGCGTGTTCTTCAGCACGCGCGCGATGAGGCGCGCGACTCTGCGGCTACCGGCGAGCGCGAGTCCGACACCGCTGAGCGCGAGTGTCAGCCAGAAAACCCATTGATACTCGGGATAACTGGCGATGCCGCCCAGTGCGATCAGGATCAGGTAGGCGAGCAGGTCGGTGAAGCGTTCGGCGATGACGATCGGCGCGCTGATGTGGATCGGCGTGCCGGCCAGTCGCTTCAGCAGCCACGACTTGAACACCTCGCCGAGCTTGCCGGGCGTGACGGAGAGCGCGAAGCCCGACAGATACACCAACCAGGACGCGCGCCGCTCGATCTTGATGTCGAGCAGGTCCAGGTAGCGCTGCCACTTCCAGAAACGGATCGCGTAGTTCCCCAGCGACAGCCCGCAGGCAGCCGGCAGCACCCACAGCGGAAGTCTGCGAACGGCCGCTGCGACCTTGCCTGCGTCAGCCCACAGCACGATCCCGAGGTAGACGAGCACTCCGAGCAGGACTCCGCCGAACAGTCGCCGGCTGAAATTTTTCGGGTACGCCACGGGGAAAGTGGGGGATCCGTCCAGGCTCAGGCCGGGCGCCGTTCGCTGCGCCGCGACAACCAGGTGAAGACTGCGGCGTGCGCGAGCGCGACGAGCGCGAGCGCAGCCCAGGGGCCCAGACCATACAGGCCGGCTCCCAGGAATCCGAACAGCAACACACTGACCAGCGTGAGCAAGGCATACGGCGATTGCGTGCGCAGGTGATCCGCGTGGTCCGCGCCGGCTCCGATCGATGCCGACAAGCTCGAGGTCGACAGCGGAGAAAGCAGCGCTCCCGCCAGGCTGCCTTCGAGCACCGCGGCCAGGGACATGGCTGCCAGCGCCGCCGGACCGGCGGCAAAAACAGAGCCGCTGGCGGCAGCCAGGCCGCCGGCAAGCGGCACGATCAGAGCGAGGGCGACCCAGGCCGATCCGAAGCAGAAACTGATGGCGGCACTCAATGCGAAGAGCAGCGCCGGCAAAGTCTGCGGCGCCACTCGCTCGCCCAGCGCCGCAGCCAGGACTTCGCCGGCGCCCAGTCTGGAGCTGATGAAGCCCAGGGCCCAGGCGCCGAAAATCAAGAGGCACGGCCGCAACGCTGCGCGCAGGCCGCGCAGCAGCGCGGCCGGCACACCGCGTTCAGCTCCCGCGACCGAGGACAGCACCAGAGCAACGAGCAGCGCCGCCAGCGCAGCGATCATCGAAGCGTCGGGACGCGCAGCCGCTTGTGCGAGCGACAGCCACGACGCGCGCGAGGCGAACTTGAATTCGCCGCTGAGGGCGCCGCTGTCGCGCAGCCCCTGAGCCGCGAGCGCCAGGCTGAAAACGGCAAAGGGTGCGAGCACTCGCCAAGCCTGCAAGGCGCTGCGTGGATCGGGCTCGGGTGCCTTGAACACCATGCGGGCGCCGCGCGCGCTCGCACCGAGTCCTTCGCGCGCGCGCCGTTCGGCTGCGAGCATGGATCCAAAATCGCGTCCGCTCCAGAGCACCAGCGGGCCGAAGGCCAGCGTCAGCCAGCAGAAGCTGCGCCACGGCAACGTTTCGAGCCATAATTGGCCGGGATCCTGCGAGAATCCAGACTGCGTCGCGGCCAGATCGAAGGCATAACCCGACCAGGGCGAGACCACGCACAGCCCGAGAATCGCGCTGCCGGTCGCGTCGAGCAGCCAGGCGAATTTTTCCGCGGAGACACGCGCGCGAACCGCCGTCGTGCGCAGCATCCAGCCCAGCGCCACGTTTTTCCCAGGCGCTTCGAAGCAGGCAGAGACCGCGCAGATCCAGGTCACGAACTGCGCACGTCTCGCATCCGTCGCGCGCTGCGAAAGCCAGGCGCTCCAACCTCCGAGCCCACCGTTGCGCGCCGTGATCGCCCATGTCGCCAAGAGCGCCAGCATCGTCGCCATCGGCTTCCAGTCAGCCGTGGCGCTCAATTCGTCGGACAGGATCTGAGCCAGCCGCCTTGGAAATCCGTCCCAGGCTTGCGGCGCCGTGGCCGGGTCGGCGGCGAAGAGCAGGAAGGTTCCAAGACTCAGTCCGACGAACAACGCGAGCAGCGGCCGGCGCCAGACGAGCATCAACGCGATCGCCGCCAATGCGGGCAGCAGCGCGCGCCGATCGCTGGGGGGGGCGGGGATCGAGGCCGCGATTTCGGCGCCGGGAGGCCTGTGCACACGCGCGTAGAGCTGGCCGTCGCGCAGACTCAGCAGGATGTTCGTCCCGCCGACGACGGGCGAGAGCTCACCCTGGATCTCCAGCGCATTGCCGCCTTCAAGAGCCGCCTGACGCAGGGCCGCGATCACCGCGCGTCGCGCCCGCCCGTGAATCGTCAGGTCCTCGATGCCGACACCAGGAACCGCAAAGCGTACGCCGCCCAAGGCCAGTTGCTCGAGTCTGCGATCCGAGGGCAGCGCCCCTTCGGCGGTCTTGGGCTCGAGCAATTCGTCAGCGAGCGAACGCTTTTCGCCCTCGATCGGGGAACGCAACAGTACCCCGATGCGTTGCACGGCGACTTCGGCCGAGTCGCTCGCGGGGAGCGCAAGCCACAGGACAGCCAGCGCGAGGACTGCGAGCCAGGCGAACGGACGCATCAGGGGCAGTCCATCGTCAGCACCTCGGTCCTTGCATGAGCGACGTATGGTAGGGCTCGCGGCGCGTTGGAAAAGTCCCGAGTCGGACTGAGGGTGCTTCGGCACCGCCCGCGTGGGGTGCCGAATCACGCCGCGCTTCGAGCGCCCTC
>JANMRV010000638.1:0-6710 GCA_031388685.1 Planctomycetota bacterium | reverse complement strand
ATGGATGTTGCTCAGCAGCTGGGCCTCGCCCAATAACTCGGCCTTGGCTGATTCGCGCACGAGCTCGAGCAAAGCGGTTCCGCAGGCCAACGTGAAGCTGGCCTGCTTCTCCGGTGCGGGCACCAGCGCCTGGATCGATTGGCGATGGCGTTGCACGGTGCCGAGCACTTCGGTCGGAGGTTGCGCAGCGAAGCAAAGCAGCGCGATTTCGTCGTAGTCCCCGCTGCCCATCCACAGGCCCGAAGCCTGGAACGCTAGGTAGAGCTCTCTGAAACGCGCGCAGAGCAGACCGGGTTCGTCGTGGTGGAAGTACAGGAGTTCCGCTGCCGTCTGCAGCGGGTCGCCGCGCGTGAATCCGCTCTGATGCAGCCCCTGAAAGAGCAGCTCGACTCGCACACGGATCGCTGACGGCATTGCGGGGGAGTTCGCGAGCAATGCACAAGCCGGCCAATCCTCGCGCGAAGTCAGGATTGAATGGTCCTTCTTCAGCTCCTCGAAAATCGTCGCCATTCGGGCAACCTGCGTCGCACTGACGTGACGATCAGGGGAAGCCCGACGCAGCACCTGGATCGCCAGCGCTTCGTAGGTCGATCCGGAAAAGCGCCAGTGCTCGCGAAAGAGCGGGCGCGCGCGTTCGATCTCGGCCAGGAAATCGCTCGCGCCATCGCCGTGGCGCATGAGCAAGGCCGCGAGCATCGTGCCCACCGACGAACGCTTGTACCAAGGCACGCTCGCGCGCAATTCTTCGGTCAAAGCGTCGAGCCGCGCCGCGATCTCGCGCGGTTCGCCGGGCAGCGTCGTCAACGACAGTGCGCAGAAACGCAGCATCGTCTTGCCATGCCACCAGGGCCGATCGGCGAGCAGCGCGGTGTAGACGTCGCAGAATCGTTCGAGCGGATTGGCCGGCACCGCGAAGGCGTTTCCCAGCTCATGTGATCCTTGCTTCGGCATGCCTGGATTCTATGCAGCGGAGCGCGAAGTCGCAGCTCGGCCGTTACGACGTCACGACACGTTTGCCCTCGCTGCCGGGTCAGGTTTCCACGAAAGTCCTGCTCGAGCGCGCGCCGCGCGGCAAAGTTCGAAATCCGTCGCGCCACATGAGAACGAGTGCCAGCAAGGGCAGCGCCCGCATCACGAGAGTCGGGACACCCGCAAACGAAACGAGTCCGCCGATCGCGACCGTGATTCCAAGCCCCCAGGCGACAGCGCGCGGTGCGGAGATGCCGAACGAGCGGTTCAACAGGACGACCGCGGCGGGAATCGTCGATTGCAGGAGCATGACTCCCGCACACGAGGTCAGCATCCCGCGTCCACCCAGGTCGAGCAGCGCGCAGGCGATCACCAGCACGATCGCGAGCACGCGCACGCTCCTCCAGCGCTCGATGAAAATGCCACCGAGAAGCTTGCCCAGTGCCGCG
Organism: Planctomycetota bacterium; assembly: GCA_031388685.1. GTDB lineage: Bacteria > Planctomycetota > UBA1135 > UBA1135 > JADJQU01. The sequence goes on along the minus strand of JANMRV010000638.1, from coordinate 5,292 downwards.
GAGCCGGCGATTGCGAAGAGCGCTTCCGTCTCTCCGCCGCGCACGGATTGGACGACATCCCAGACCGCCGAACGCAGGACAAGCGCCAGGAGAATCAGTAGCACGAAGCCGTTGCGAGAACGGAATGGGCCGGAGAGTGCCGTTTCTGTTCGAACGGCATGTTCAGGCTCTGACGACGGTTCGCGCGGGATCCGGCGGCAGAGAACGAGCAGCGGGGCGGCAGCCAGCGCCATCCAAGCCGACGGCGCGCCAAGCTTGTGACCGAGCCAACCGCCGAGCGTCACGCCCAGGATCCCGGGCGCGCAGAACCAACCGAAGGAACGCTCGGCGCGCGGCTGTTGCAGCGACAGCACGCCTCCGGCGACGTGCACGAGCGCCGAGGCGAGGGCGGAGAGCACGATCGCCGTAAACGGCTCGGCGCGCGCGGTTGCGAGTGCCACGCAAAGCAATGCAATCGACAGCGTGAACGTGCGGCGCGGCTCGCGCGTGCGCTCGATCCAAAGCGCGACCAGCCCTTGTCCGCCGAAGGCGATCACGCTGTACGTTGCGAAGGCAGCGAGCGATTCACTCGCGCTCGCAAGGGTCCAGTAGCTCGCGAGCAACCAGCCCGCGACGAGGTCGTTGACCGCGTGGCCCGCGGAAAGCAGCGCGAGGATTCGTTTCGGCGAATTCACAAGTACCTCGCAAGTTCCTCGAGCAGGTACCCACCCCCAATCCAGCTGACGAAGTTCGCGACGACCGAAATCGCGATCGCGCGGCCGAGCGAGAGCCTCCAGAACCAGACGGTCACAGCGGCTTCGACCGCCATGATGGCGAGTTCGAGGGGCGGCAGGGGAATATCGTAGCGCGACAGCGTTCCGGCGAGCGTGAACCACGTCAGCCCATTCATCAACACGCAGAACGCCGCGCTGCGCCGTAATCCGAGTTTCGAAATCCAGGCGAAGATCGGCCATTCGATGGCCACCGTCAGCGCGAAAGCCACAAATTCGATCGGACGAAACAAGGCCGAGGACCTAGCCTCGCGACTTCGACATCCGGCGGCGAAGGAACCACAAGAGTGCCAGGGCCGCGATGGCGATTCCCCAGTAGGTCGCGGTCACAGCCCAATTGCTCTCGTCGGTAGGGCGTTGGGGAGGCAAGACCGGAATGTCCGCCACGAGTGCAAGGATTTGATCGAACTTCATAGGTTTGTTGCGGTGGGAACGGCGGCGCTTGCGGGTTTCTTGGCGCCCGTACGGTGCCTGGCACCGTACGGGCGCGCTTCGGGCCTAGTTCTTCTGCCGGCGCCAGATCAGCAGCGCGAGCCAGACGAGGAATGCTTTGCGTTCCGGAGAGAACTCATCGGGCAATTCGATCGTCGCGCGGCGCGTGAACGCGGTTTCGGGGCGCATCGAACCGATGCATTGCTCGCCATCGAACAATCGAAACGTGCGCGCGAACGCAGACTCGGCTTCCCAGCGATAGGTCTTCGAATCGAACTTGACCACGAAGGAGCGGAACAACACGTTCGGCTTTTCTGCGGAGGCACAGACTCTGCCGCCCTGCTTGAGTTGGAACGATCCAGCGAGCCAACTTTCGCGCGCGAGTTCCCAACTGCGTCCGGAGATTGTGCAGCGGGCGCGTTCGAGCATCCAGTCGAGGTACAGGGTGGCGACGAGCGTGCTCTGCTCGCGCAACTCGTAGTCCCACGTGCCCCAGCCTTTGGGGTTCCCGGTGAGCACCGTCCCAACTGCTTTCTCTGCGATCATCTTGCGTACGCCCTGCGCGCGAACAACAAGGTCAGGAACGGCAGCATGTTCGTCTTGTTCGGGATCAAGCGGAAGATCTTGAACATGCGCGACGGGTTCCAATAGAAGCGCCGGTAAGCCTGCTTGCGCAACTTGAAAATGTCGCGCTCGGGCACCGTCGAAAGATTGATGTCCGTCTCGTACGGCTCGTAGGCCGACCAGTCCGTGGGCAACGCATAACCCGCGTGCTCGACCTGGGTGAACAACTCCGTGCCCTTGAACGGGATCACGCGGAAAAACGCGGCAGTGTGGAACGAACTCGAAGCGGCCCAGTCGATCGTCTGGCGCATTTCGTCGGCTGTTTCAGTGGGAAAACCGAGCATGAACGCGCCGTGCACCATGATGCCTTGCTCGGCGATGAAGTCGACGATGTGGCGCACCTTGTCGATCTTCAGGTTCTTCTTCATCACCTTCTGGATGCGCGGACTGGCGCTCTCGACGGCGACCATGCAGCGGTACATCCCGGCTTGTTTGAGCAGCAGGACGAGTTCTTCGTCGAGGATGTCGCCGCGGAAGCCGTTCGGGAATGTCAGCGCGAGCTTGTAGTTGCGTTCGATCAAGCCGCGCGCAATCTTCTTCGCGCGCTCGGGCCTGAAATTGAAGATGTCGTCCATGAAGACGAGTTCCTTCACGCCATGTTGCTTCACCAACATGTCGATCTCGGCCAGCACGTTTTCCGCCGTGCGCTCGCGAAACGTCTTGCCGTAACTGTTGTGGCAGTACGTGCAGCGCCACGGACACGCGCGCGAACTGAACATCGTCGCGAATTCCTTGTGCGCGTAAATCACGCCGCCGCGCGGCACGAGGTGATACTTGGCGTGGTCGATCAAATCCCAGGCAGGGAAGGGCAGCGCCGAAAGATCCTGAGGCGGCGGCCGGTCGGGGTTGCGCACCGACGTGCCGTCCTCGCGGCGCCAATTGATCCCGCTGCACTCGCTCCAATCGCTGCGGCCAGCGGCGATACCGTCGAGCACGTCGACGAACGTAAGCTCGCCCTCGCCGCGCACGACGAAGTCGATCGCCGCATCCTTCATCACGTCTTCGTCGGCGACACTCGGATGGGGCCCGCCGCAGACCACGACCACGTCGGGCAGGCGGCGTTTGATCTCGCGCGCGACCTCGTGCATGCAGCCGGCTTCGTAGGTCATCGCCGAAAGGCCGACGACGTCCGGTTTCAAGCGCTCCAACTCGTCGCAGCAGCGCGTCGGCGTCCAATCCTCGACCTTCATGTCGAGGATGTGCACGTCCGGATGCCGTTCCCGCGCCAACGCCGCGATCATCATGATCCCCAGCGGATGGACGTGCGTGAACTGCGTGTAGGGGTGGTAGGTCTGGACGAGGGCGGTGCGGAGCATAAAGTGGTGCCTTCCCTCGCGAGTATACGGGATGGCCGCGCTCCGACCCGACTGACTAGGATTCTCCCATGCCCAGCACAAAAGCTACGAAGAAGCCGGCCGCCAAGGCCGCCGCCAAGAAACCGACCGCTGCCCGCATGTCCCTCGACGAAGTGATGCGCGCGCTCGAGAAGGCGGGCTCCGCGCAGACGAAGAAGACCTACGCGCGCCACGGAGCCAAGGAGCCGATGTTCGGCGTGCTGTTTGGAACGCTCAAGAAGCTCGTGGATCGGATCGGAATCGACCAGGAGCTCGCGCGGGAGCTTTGGAGCACGAAGAATCAGGACGCACGCAATCTGGCGATGAAGATCGCCGATCCGGCCAAGATCAGTGCCGCCGAACTCGATCGCTGGGCGAAGGAGAACACCCTGCGCATGTGCGGCATGTACATCGGGTCACTGGCGGCGGAGAGTCCGCACGGGGGTGCGAAGGCGCGCGAGTGGCTGGCGTCTTCCGACGAGGAGATGCGTGCCACAGGTTGGACGCTCGTCGCTCAAATGGCGAACCTCGACGAGAAGTCTCCCGACGATGGGTTCGCGAAGCACCTCGCGAAGATCGAGAAGACGATCCACTCGTCTCCCAGCGTCGAGCGTGGAGCGATGAACTCGGCGGTCATTGCGATCGGCGGCCGCAGCGCCGACTTGCGCAAGCTCGCGACCGCCGCGGCGAAACGCATCGGGCCGGTCGAAGTCGACCACGGCGAGACAGCGTGCAAGACGCCGGACGCCGCGACCTATATCGGCAAGAGCTGGGAGCGCGCGAAGAAGTTCGACTCGCCCGCCGCCGCCGAACGCGCTCGCGAATCGATGCGCACGCGCTGCTAAGCGCGCGCCACCGCGCTGTCTGTATTGCACGATGACTCGATCCGCGCAGAGCTGCCTGCTCTGTCGGCGGGCTGAACTGGCAGGCGTCGTTGTGCGGCGCACCGTCGAAGGGCTCAGCTTCCGACCGTGTACTCGATTCCGCCCGTCAGCCCGATCGCATTGGGCGCGACGAAACCCGGATCGCGACTCCACCATAGAACCTGGACCTTCGTGCCGGGCGTCGAAAGCGCCGGCAACGGCGGCCCGCCGAGCAACCCGGCCGCGAACGCATTCATGTCGAGCGAATAGCTGCCTGTGCAGTCGTTGACCGGTGCCGGGGTCCCGCCGGAGTTCATGTTCGGTGTATTGCGGTGCACCGTCGCGAGACACAACGTTCCGCCGGCAAAGGGAATCGCGGCGCGACCGCTCGCGGTATAGAAAAGGATTCCGGCTCGTCGATTGCGCTCGGACATGGCGCTGATCACGAAACCGGAGGTTTGACTCGCGCTCGAATTGCCGAAACTCGCGATCTGCGGCGTGCAACCCAGCGAGTTGACCTTGGGCGTGCAGAAGAAAATCGGCGCTTCGAAGGGAGCGATGCGCACGAAGACGTCCTGGAAGCCGTTGTTGTCGCCAGGGACCACATTTTCGGCACTGCTGGAAAAGAGTGCGATGCGACCATCGCTCGAGCAGCCCCAGGGGAGCGAATACACCGGTTGGCCGTTCGAGTCCACGCCAATCGAGACGTTGTCTCCGCTTGCCAGATCGCGCATCCAGCAGTCCTGCGAAATCCCGCTGGCGTCGAAGGGCAGGATGTTGGTCGCCTGCCCGCCGAAGAGTACGAAACGTCCGTCGTCCGACACGTCAGAGGCATTGCTGTGGTCGTTGCTCTCGGCCCCGTTGTAGCCAACGGTCACGCGCTGCGTGGTGCCGGTCGTGCGATCGCGCAGGAAGCCGTCCTGGAAACCCAGCGTGTCGCCGTTGACCAGATTCGTCGCCAGACTTCCGAAGGTCAGGAAGCGACCATCCGAGGAGAGTGCCGAAGGGAAGGAGAGGCTGTCCCCGATGACGCCCGTGCTGCTGACGCTCTCGAGGCTGGTGATGCCCAGCAAAAGGTCGCGCACGAAAACCTGGTCGTAAAGGGTGCCGGGAGGAAGCAGATTGTCGCCGCATTGGAAGGCGACGAATCGGCCGTTTCCGGACATCACGGAATTGAAAGCACCTTGATTCGACTGAACGCCCTGGGCGTCGACGTCGACGATCGTCGTCGTGCCGGCGACCACATCGCGCACGAAAATGTCGGCGGTG
>JANMRV010000606.1:0-3239 GCA_031388685.1 Planctomycetota bacterium | reverse complement strand
CAAGCGCCAACTCGGCGCGCGCGCTCGACTCGAATTCGTCGCCCAGCGCCCAGCGCGCATCTTCGGCGCAGGCGATCGCCGCCTCGGGCGAGCCGGCCTCGCGCGCCGCCGCCAATGCCTCGGAAAGCTCAGCGGCGCTCGTGATTCCTGCAACGTAGGACCACGCGCAGCGTGCCAGCGTTTGCGCCGAAGTCTGCGGTCTCCCTGGCGAAATTTGCGCCGCGAGGCCATGTGCGAGGCAGGCCGCCGATTTGCGCCGCAGCGGCCGTGGAAGGCGAGCGGGATCCACGCGCTCGCAAAGCTCGACCTGCGGCGCGCCTTCGCCGCTGGCGAGTCGGCACAGACCGATGGACTCCAGGCGCGCGAGCACATGGCGCAACGCCGCGGGATCATTCCCCAATGCTGCAAGGCACTCGCTCGCCAAGGCGCGGCCGCGCGTCAGCGCGAGCAGACTGACGACGGCTGATTCTTGCTCGTCGAGGCGCGCGAGGTCTGACGGACCAGGCTCACGGAGTTCACTCGCCGTGACCGGCCGACCCGGCCGCAGGCGGCCGCCGGGAAGCACGACGCTCGAGCGCCAGGCGCGCTCCACGGCACGATCGATGCCCGCCGCGCTGCCTGCGCCAGCGGAGTGAAGTGCCTGCGCGAACTTTGCGCGCACGGCGGGTGATTCCTCGCCAAGCCAGCCGGCCACGAAGCTCTCGACGGCTGCGAGCGTCGGCGCTTCGAGCGTGAATTCGCTCCAGCCTGCGTCGTTCGAGGGCGGGGCTTCTTCTGAAACGACGACCAGCGCGTCGCGGGCGTTTAGCCCGCGCGCCAGGGCGCTGACCGCCCGGCGCTGACTGAGGTCACCGCCGGCCAGAGCGAACAACGCGAGCTTCGCGCGCGCCGCCGGCGAAAGGTTGCGCGCCAACCAGTCCTCGACATCGGCTTCGGTGCCGCCACGCAAGGGAAGGTCACCTGAGACACTGGCTCCGGCGAGACTTGCAAGCACGCGCAGTTCGCGCGCAACCGCTGTCGCATCCTCGCCCTGCGCGATGCGCACCCAGGCACGCCCCTCGAGCGCCGCGAAGTCCAGAGCCAATCGTTCGAACGACGCTTCCCGTCCGCGACGAATCAGAAATCGCGGGCGATCGAATTGTGCGTCGAAGGCGCGCGCGAGCTCATGCTCGCCGAGCCGCGCGCACAGCGTGCGTCCGATCTGCGCCGCGGAAGCGGGACGCGCGCCTGGATCCCGTTCGACCAGCTGCGCCGCGAGGTCGGCGATCCATTCAGGCAGGTCGGCGGGCGTGCTACCGGCCGCAGTGAAGAAATCGCAGGCCGGAAACCGGGCGTAGAACTCGCGCGCCGAATGGCGCAGCCCGCCGAAAAGATCGACGATCAAGACGCCGAGCGCGAAAAGGTCCGCGCGAGCGTCGACCGACTCGCCCCGCAGCACTTCCGGCGCGAGCGCAAACGCCGAACCGGAGACGTCGAGCTGCGCTCCTCCAAAACGGCGCGCCAGCCCGAAATCGGTCAGGGTCACACGGCCGTCGGCGTCGACGATCACGTTGCGCGCCTTCAGGTCGGCGTGCACGAAGCCCGCGCGGTGCAGGGCTTCGAGCGGCAGACAAAGCTGCGCGATCATCGAGCCGATGGCGCGCGGATCGCGGGCGGCCGGCGCGCCGACCCAATCGCGCAGGTCGATGCCGGGGATCCAAGCGCGCGCCAGATAGCGGCCGCCGCCGAGAAGCGATCCGTGTTCGACCAGGCGCGCCAACCCGGGGTGATCGAGGCTCGCGAGCACGGCCAGCTCCGCCAGGTCCTGGCCGCTGGCTCCGGTCTCGAGGCGCACGACCACGTCGTATCCTTTCCGCTCCGCCAGCCAGACCTGCGCGTCGCTGCCGGCTGCCAGCTGACGGACCCAACCGAATCCGGCGGGACGCTGGGAATCTTCGGGCTGGCTGGGCTTCATTGTCCAAAGTCTGGACGACAGGGGCTGCTTGGGGGTGCGCGAATTCGCGTCGGAACCCGAAAAGTGTGTTCAAGGTCTGTTCCAGGACCTCAGGGGCCTTGCGAATCCAAGTTGATCCGGCGATGAGTGCCTCGGTACGCAAGTTGCGCTCCGTTCACCCAGTAGACTCTTCGAGGAGGCCACCCAAAAATGCGCCGCAACAGCGTTCCGATCGCACTCACTGTTTTGCTCGCCCCATGGGCGGCGGCCTGGGCACAGTCTCCGCACACGGTTCTCTTTCGTGGCCTGCCTGCCGGCTTCGGCACCCTCGAGCAACGCGACCTCGCCGCTGGCGGTCCGCCTGCGTTCCCCCTGGGTGCGGGGCAGATTCGATTGCTGCCCTTGGATGTCAGTGGCCGCACGGTCCTGGCGCGCGCCGATCCGGCCCATGGCTGGCGACACGACGACGTGCCTGGAGCCGGCCGTGTCAGCCTGCCCGCGGAGCGCGGCTCGCTGTTTCACTTCGAAGAGGATCTCGGCGCAGGCGCGCGCAGCTTCGGCTTCTTCTGGATCGATGCCGCTGGACAGGCCAGGCCCGTGGTCGCACGCAATGGAACCGGGCCGGCGAACGATCGAGATCCGTTCCTCGGGCGCGTCGCCGCTTCCGCCGACGGCCTGACGATGCTCTGCGCGACGACTCGCGCAGCGGGCGGAAATCTGCTCGAGATCGAAATCGCCACGGGCAACGTGATCGATCGCACAGCGAATCAGCCGGCGCGGTTGTGGCTCGCTCAGAGTCTTTTCCTCGCACCGCAATGGGGCCTCGCGATGCACGCGGACGGTGTGCAGAGCTTCATGCGTTTGCCTGCGGCCCAGGCGAGCGCGCTGAATCTGGGCCTGCCGGCTCCCACGTGGTACTCCGGCGACGTCGCCCTCTCGGTGGCAGGCAACTTCGGCGTTTTCGTCGCGGGCAGCTCCGCATTGTCGGCGGATGTCTATGTGGCCGATGCCAATGGATCGGTCGCGCGCGCCACGCAGACGCCGGCCGCCATTTCGCCCGCGGGCTATCTGCCCGAGCAGATCGACGGTCCGTACCTCGCTGTGTCCGACGACGGCAGCCAGTGCGCATGGCGCACGGAAGGCCTGACCCGCGAAGCCTTCCTGGCGCGCGTACCTTGGCAAGTCGCTGCCCCCGAAGTGCAACTCACCTCCAACGCCAATTTCACCGACACGATCGACGAGGTCGGTCAGTTCGCCTTCCGCACGAGCGCGGGCCTTGTGTTCAGCGCGGGTGAGCGCGCCGAGC
>JANMRV010000595.1:0-1922 GCA_031388685.1 Planctomycetota bacterium | reverse complement strand
GATTCGCGGCAGCGCGACGTTGACGCTAGCCCTTGCGCCGGGGGCGACGAATTGCGTGCTCGACACGCGCGACCTTTCGATCGAGTCGGTCAGCGACAGCGCGGGCAAGGCGCTGCAGTACACACTTGGAGCGCGCGACACCATCTTCGGCTCTGCGCTCACCGTCGATCTGCCGCGCGGAGTCGACAAGATTGTGGTTCGCTACCACACCACCGAGCAGGGCTCTGGCTTGCAGTGGCTCTCGCCGGCGCAAACCGCGGGCAAGCGAGCGCCTTATCTTTTCAGTCAGGCCCAGGCGATCCACGCGCGCACGATCTTGCCCTGTCAGGATTCGCCGGGCGTTCGCATCACCTACAACGCTGTTGTGCGTGTGAAGGCCGGTCTTGTGCCGGTGATGTCGGCGGAAAATCGCTCGCGCGCCGACGAACACGGCGTGTTCCGTTTCGAGCAGGCGCGTGCGATTCCCTCGTACTTGATCGCGATCGCGGTGGGGGAGCTCGAGTTCCGCGCGATCGGCCCGCGCACCGGAATTTGGTCGGAGCCCTCGGTCGTCGGTGGCGCGGCCAAGGAATTCGAAGACCTCGAGAGCATGATCGATGCTGTCGAAAGCATGTTCGGTCCCTATCGCTGGGGACGCTACGACGTGCTCGTGCTGCCGCCGAGTTTTCCCTTCGGCGGCATGGAAAATCCGTGCATGACTTTCGCCACGCCGACTTTGCTCGCGGGTGACAAATCGCTGGTCAACGTGATCGCCCACGAAATCGCGCACTCCTGGTCGGGGAATCTGGTGACCAACGCGACCTGGCGCGACTTCTGGCTCAACGAGGGCTTCACGGTCTACCTGGAACGGCGCATCGTCGAACGCATCTACGGGAAGCGCGCGGCGACCCAGGATTCCCTGCTCGGCCGCGCGGATCTGGCGCAGACCATGGCCGATCTGCCGAGCGCCGACACTCGTCTTTTCCTCGACCTCGCCGGCCGCGATCCCGACGATGGACTGACCGATGTCGCCTACGAAAAGGGCTGCCTTTTCTTGACGGAAATCGAGCGCGCGGTCGGCCGCGAAAAGTTCGATCCGTTCCTGCGCGCCTGGTTCGACGAACATGCGTTCCAACCCGTGACGACCGCGCAGTTTTCGCGCTTCATCGTCGCGCGTTTGTGCGGCGGCGACGCAGCCAAGGCGGCACGCTTTCATATCGACGAGTGGATCAATGGCGAAGGCCTGCGCTCCGACGCGCCGAATTTCGATGCGAGTGTGCTTGCCGAGCCGACGGCTGCCGCGCAGTCCTTCGCTGCGGGAAAAGCGCGCACGCTGCCCGAGAGCGCGAAGCGCTGGAACACTGCGGAATGGCTGCACTTCCTGCAGCAGTTGCCGGCGACGATTTCGAGTCAGGACCTCGCGTCGTTGGACGCGACGTACAAGCTGACCGACAGCAAGAACGCGGAGATCGCGGCACAGTGGTTCGAAATCGCCATTCGCGCGAAGTACGAGCCGGCCTACGATCGGCTCGAACGTTTCCTCGTTGCCATCGGCCGGCGCAAGTTCCTGAAGCCCTTGTACGCGGCGCTGGCCACGACGCCCGAAGGACTTGCGCGCGCGCAGGCTATTTACGCCAAGGCGCGGTCGGGTTACCACCCGATCGCTCAGGGCACGGTCGACAAGCTGCTTCGCGACGCCGCGGCCAAGTGAGCGAGCCGTCTGCTCCGTCGATCCGTGCGAAGTCGAGGCTGCCGGCCGCGGTGATCGCGCTGGGGTTCGCGAGTTTTTTCAACGACATCGGTTCGGAGATGGTCTTCCCGCTGCTTCCCGTGTTCCTGGTCTCGCTGGGAGCGGGTCCGACGTACTTGGGGATCGTGGAAGGCGTCGCCGACGCGACAGCGAGCGTCTTCAAGTACGTGGCCGGGTATCTCGCAGATCGGCT
>JANMRV010000559.1:0-1214 GCA_031388685.1 Planctomycetota bacterium | reverse complement strand
GCGCGCCTAGGCTTTCGAGTTCCTGGATGCGCTGCGGAGTGATGCGCTTCTGGAACATCGCGAAGGCGTAGGTCTCCTGCGTCGGGCGGCCGTCGCCGTAGAACGACTGCGCCTGCGAGATCAGCAGCGGGTCGATGCTCTCGCCGGGAGCGGGGTAGCGCTTGCCCGCGGCGAAGCCGAGGAAGAAGGGATCGCCGCTGGCCGGCGACTCGATCACGTCGCCAGCGTCGTCGGCGCGAATCCGCGCCGGAATTGGCAGCGGGATCGAGTCATCCTGGCTGGTGATCGGAACGAAGGTGGACGCTCCCAGGATCGGAGCGCCAACCGGCTCTTCCGCGAGCGGGTCGGCGACAGCGATCTTCGGTTGGGCGACCGGGGCGAGCGCTGCCGCCGCGGGATCGAGTACGGGTGTGCGTTCTTGGGCGCTGACCAAGGATGCCGAGACCAGCAGCGCCAGGCCGGCTTGCAGGATGGACAGGGGGATCTCGCGGGAACAGGAGTGCGTGATTTTCGGGGGGGGCATGGCAGTGTGGTGGTTGGGGCGGATGGATGACTGGAGCCTGACCTCGCGGGGATCCGCGAGGGCACGGCGGGTGGCCGCCGCGGGCCCCCGGCAGTTCCAATCCTTGAACAGAACGGCCCGTTACCGCTCAGTTCGGATTTCACAACGAAGCTGCCAGGAAGCTGGCCCCCGATCCCGCCCCTGGCGCCATTCGCCCCGCACCCAAGGAAGTGCGCCCGCGATCTGCCGTGCAGATCGCGGGCGCGTGCCTGCGGACTTCCGCAGATCCCTGCCGTCAGGCGTTCACTGGCAGATCGTGAATTGCAGACCGTTGGTCAGCGTCACGTTGTTGGGTGCCGGGAAGCCCTGGTCGCGGCCCCAGAACTGCGCGTTCACGACCTGACCTGGATTCGAGAGCGCCGCGAGCGGCGTGCCCCCGAGTGCCCCTGCGGCGAAAGCGCTGAAGTCGATCTGGTACACACCGCTGCAGTCGTTCGCCGGCGCAGGATTGCCACCGGAGTTCAAGGGCGTGGTGCGCTTGAGCGGCGTCGCCACGCACAGCGTTCCGCCTGAGAACGGCGCGTTGTTCTGGCCGTTCACGCTGTAGAGCATCAAACCGGGCTTGCCGTTGCGCACGTTCGAACCGCTGATCACGTAGCCCGAGAGTTGACCGGCTTTCGGCGTGCCCGAGAAACTGATCGACGGCGTGCAG
>JANMRV010000558.1:0-7278 GCA_031388685.1 Planctomycetota bacterium | reverse complement strand
CCGCGCCTATAACGCAACGACAGCGGCGACCCACGCCGATAACAGTCCGGTTTATGTCTATCGTCCGGCAACCGATGTCCCGACGGCAACCCGTCAGTTCGTCGGATGGGCGCAGCGCCAGGACAAAAGCGCGGGCGAGGGGTTACCGCCTAACAGACCCGCTGCGAAGGCGTTGAAATCGAACGCGAGCACGCCCGAGCAGTCATTTGCCGGCGCCGGAGTGCCGCCCGTCGAGGACGCGGGCGCGCGCTTGATGCCGACCGGACCGACGCACAACGTCCCGCCCTGGAAAGGCTGGGCCGCGTGCGCTCCGTTCGGCGTGTAGAGCAGCATGCCCGTCTTCTGATTGCGAAGCTGGCTCGCGCTCACGACGAACGGGGCGGCATTTGTCGCACTCGGATTGCCGACGCCGCCGATCGCTGGCGTGCAGCCGAGCGAATTGACCTTGGCGGTGCAGTACGTCGTGAACGTACCGCCGCGGACCGTGGCGAAAATGTCGCGCAAGCCGTTGATGTCGCCCGGGACGATGTTGTTCGCGTTGGACGTGAACGTGATGACGCGCATGTCGGGCGTCATGTGCGGGACGAAGCTGTCGCTGTTCGCCTCCGAGCCGTTGAAGCCGAAGCCGACACGCTCGGTCACCTGCAACAGGCGATCGCGGATGAACGAGTCCTGGAAACCATTGAGATCGCCCAGAACGAGGTTGCTCGAGAGCGAGGCGTAGATCACGAAACGCCCGTCCGTGCTCAGCGCGGTGGGGGAGTGCACGTAGCTGTTCGCCTGCAGGCCATTGGGCTGCACGTTCAGGCGCGTCGTCACGCCCGCCGGGATGTCGCGCGCGAACACATCGAACTGCCCGTTGCTGTCGCCTGGAACCAGGTTGCTGGCGACGCTGCAATAAGTCACCACATGGCCGTCGCCCGAAATGCTGGGCCAGATCGATTCGTTGTTGGTCTGCACGCCCGCTGTGGAAACGTTGACGCGCAGCGTCGTGCCGGTGGTCACGTCCTTGCGGAAAACGTCGGCCCAGCCGTTCGTGTCGCCCGCGACGAGGTTGCTCGCGCTCGAAAAGAAGACCACGTAGCGTCCGTCGTCGGACGGCTGCGCCGCATAGCTGATCGAGTTGCCCGGGACGCCATTGGAATCGCTGCTGATCAGATCGAGCAGACCCGTGTTGCGATCGAGCCGATAGCAGTCCTTGAATCCGTTCGTGTCGCCCGGGATCAAGTCGGCGTCGGATTCGAACGTGACGAAGCGGCCGTCGGGCGAGATGCGCGGCTGGTCGCTTCGCAGCGAAGCCTGAGCGCCATTGCCGAGCAAGCTGATGCGCGTCGTGATCCCGGCGACCATGTCGCGCAGGAACACATCCCACGTGCCGTTGGTGTCGCCGGCGATTACGTTGCCGGCATTGCTCGACCAGACGACGAAGCGGCCGTCGCCTGAAAGCGCGGGGCTGAGTCCCAATCCGCCGGCCGAGCTTCCCGATGTCCCGACACTGACCAGATCCGTGACATTGTTCTGCAGATCGCGCCGGAAGATGTCGTAGGTGTTGTTGAAATCGTTCGCGACCAGATTGCTCGCTTCGCTCTGGTAGACGACATAGCGCCCGTCGGTCGAGATCAGCGAGTAGTACGAATTGTTGTTGGCCAAGGCGCCGGCAGTGGAAACGCTCACCGGCAGATTGGTTTGGGCTGCGGCGGCTGCAGTGAAGAGGACGAGCGGGACAAGTCGTGTGATCATGGGGATTCCTTGGGTCCTCCGATGATACATCGCGGCCCGATTCGCGGCCGCACTTTGGGGCGCAGCGTGAAGTTCAAGCCCGGAATTTGGTGAGTTCGCCTCAGTGACCGTCCACGGCCCGGACCCGGCGCAGGTCTTCAAGCAGCTCGAGCGCGCGCGCACTCTGCCGGCAATTTGCGCCAAGCGTTCGAGCGAGCGTCGCACTGCTCGCGGCGATCAGAGGTTCGGCTTCGTCGTAGCGCTTGAGGTCATAGAGGCAGCGCGCCCAATCAGCTTCGATGATCGCGCGTTGCCACTGTGTCTGCGGGAGGATGCGCCGAGCCTTCGCCACGGCGACTGCAAGAATGGGCTCGGCTTCGGCAAGTCTTCCCGCGCGCCGCAGCGTTTCGGCGAGACCGTGTTCCGCGACCAGCGCGTCGAAGTCGTCGGAAGCGGTTGCATAGGCTTTGAGCACTTCGCGGAAGCCGGACTCGGCCTCAGGCAGATCTCCGACGTCGCGCATCCAAGTTGCTAGGCCGATCCGCGCACGCAATACGCAGGGATGAGTGTCGCCGAGCGAGCCGCGCAGGCCGCTGGCTGCGCGGCGAAACAGAGTCTCGGCCTCGTCGTCGGGCCCGAGTGCACACAGGCTCCAGGCTAGCTTCACGGCAACTTCGAGCGTGCGCGGATCGTCTTCGCCGTGCTGGCGCGCGAGCGATTCGTGCACGCGGCGCAGGGCGCCCTGTGCGCCGGAGACATCTCCTCGAGCGAGCTGCAAGCCGGCGAGGTTCGCCTCGGCCCCGAGCGTTTGCGCGTGGTCGGGACCGGCGATGCGACCTAGAACGTCGACTTCTTCGGCGAACAACGCAGCGGCCTCGTCGTTTTGTCCGAGCTTCGCTAGCACGACTGCAAGTGTGTCGATGCTGTCGAGGGTGTCCGGATGCGTGTCGCCAACGGAGCGTCGACGGATGGCGAGCGTCTCGCGCAGCAGCGGAAGCGACTCCGCAAGGCGACCTGTCGCGGCGAGCACACCGGCAATGTTGTTGCGCGCGGCCAGCGCGAAGGCGTCATCTTCCTTCGCGGTCTTCATGCGCAGTTCGAGCGCCTCGCGCAAAAGTGGCTCCGCCTCCGCCGGCCGGCCGAGTTGCCGCAGTGTCTGGGCGAGATTGTTCAGTGCCGTCAATGTGCGCAGGTGCTCAGGCCCCATGACACGCCGGGCCGTGGCGAGCGATTCGCGGTACATCGCTTCAGCTTCGACCACGCGGCCTTCTTCGGCGTTGAGCGAGGCTAGATTGTTCAATGCGAACAGCGCTTCGGGCGAGTCCGCTCCCTTGGTCGCAAGGCGCAACTCGCGCGCTCGCTCGATGTGCACGCGCGCGTCGGGCAGGCGCCCGAGCGCGCGATAGACGCTGCCGACCATGCTCTGAATCTCGGCTTCGACCTCAGGTTGAGCGTCGAATTTTCCGGCGATTCGCTCGCTCGCGCGGTCGAGCACTTCACTCACCGTCGGCACTCGGCCCTGCGCCACGGCCGGCCGCACGGAACCAAAGATTTCCTGCACGAATTGAAGCACGGCAAGCACGGTGTCGGCCTTGGTCTCGGCCTCGTGCCGTTTTTCGGTGGCCACTCGCTCCGCCGCGTGGGCCTTGTCGCGTTCCAGGCGCGCAGTGTGTGCTTGCCAGAGCGTGCCCGCGAGGCCGAGGGCGAGCGACACGGTCACCAGCACGGTGCTGGTCACTGCGAATGCGTTGCGACGCGCGAACTTGCGCATGCGATAGAGCGCCGTCGGCGGACCAGCGAGCACAGGTTCGCTCTTCAGGTGCCGCGCGATATCCGCCGCAAGTTCCGACGGCGTCGAATAACGCCGCTCACGATCCTTCTCGATCGCCTTCATCGCAATCCAGTCCAGATCGCCGCGCAATTCGCGAACCGTGCGTGTCTTCGCGCGCGTGGACGTGGCGCTGCTCGTGCCCGCGCGCGTGCTCGGCTTGGGCGGTTCCTCTTCGCGCAAGATGCGCATGATCTCGGCCAGTCCGGCGCGGCGCAGGCGCTCGGCGTCGAACGGCGGAGTTCCTGCCAACAATTCGTAGAGCAAGACGCCGAGCGAGTACACGTCCGAACGCGTGTCCACGTCGCGCGCATCGACCTGCTCGGGACTCATGTAGGCGGGCGTGCCGATGAACTGTCCGGTCTCGGTCATCAGCGTGCCCGCCCCGAGACTGTGTAGGGTCGCCTTGGCGATGCCGAAGTCGATCACTTTCAAGCTCGCGCGGCCGTCGTGTTCCGCCACGAGCACGTTGGACGGTTTGATGTCGCGGTGAATCACGCCCTTGTGGTGCGCGTGTTGGATCGCCTCGCAGACCTGCACGAAGAGTGCGAGCCGTTCGCGCGTGCCGAGCGCGTTGCGCGCGCAATATTCGTCCAGATGCAGGCCTTCCACGAATTCCATCGCGAAGAACGGCCGCCCATCGGCGGTCTCGCCCGCGTCGAGCACTTTCGCGATGCCGGGATGCTCCATCAAGGCGAGTGCGCGGCGTTCGGCCTCGAAGCGCGCGAGCACTTGGCGCGAATCCATGCCCGCCTTGAGCACCTTGAGCGCGACGCGGCGCCGAACGGGAACCGTCTGCAGTGCTTCGTACACCGCGCCGAAACCGCCCTCGCCGATCAGGCGGCCGAGAACGTAGGGCCCGATCGTCAGCAGCGCGCGCCGTCCGCTTCCGCCCGGTCCCGCGGCGAGATCTTCCACATCGTGGAACGCGATCCGCGAACCGAGCGCCGGCTCCGACAGAAATTTCTCCGCGTGGGCAAGGTGGGGGAGCAGCCGCTCGACTTCGCTGCGCAGCATCGGGTCGCCGGCGCAGGCTTCGTCGAGGAATTTCGCGCGTTCGTTCTCCGGCTGCTCGCAGACGTCGAGGAAGATCGCGCGCACCTTTTCATAGCGCTCGGCGTTCATTCCGCGCCTCCCTTGGAGAGTTCCGCGTGCAGCCACGTCCGCGCCATCACCCAATCGCCGGCGGCGGTGCGCGGCGAGACGCCGACGACGCGCGCAACTTCGTCCATTTCCAGGCCGGCGAAGAAACGCAACTCGACGATGCGCGCTTGCCTGGCGTGCAGCGAGCCCAATTTGTTCAACGCTTCGTCGAGCGCGAGCAGATCATCGACGCCGCCTTCACCGACGACGAGCGCCCGCTCCAGATCGATGTCCTCGCGCACGCCGGGACGTTTCTGCGCTGCCTTCCTGCGCGCGTGATCGACCAGGATGCGGCGCACGGCCTGCGCGGCGACCGCCAGGAATTCTGCTTTGTTCTCGGCGACGATTTCCTCGCGCTTCGAAAGCCGCAGGTAGGCCTCGTGAACCAACGCCGTCGTCTGCAGCGTGTGGTTCGGCCGCTCGCGCTGCAGATAGCTCGACGCAATGCCGCGCAGCTCCTCATACACGGCGAGCACGATTTCGCCCGCGCGATCGCTGCGACGATCCACCGGCTCGCCCTGGCGGCCGGCCCCATCCGCATCGCGGGGGCTTTGGGAGGTCATGTTGCGCCCGAATCGACCGGCGCCGAATCGCGCGAGAGCTGATTGTAGCCATGGCATCGGATGGGCCTCTGACCGGATCCAGCGCGGTTTTTTGGAATCGACTGCAGCCGAGCGCGGAATTTCGCGCCGGATAGGGCAGACAGGGCAAGATCATCCCGGGCTGACCGACCGCCCTGCCTCCGGCCAGCCGTGAAGAACCCGAGCGACGACCATGAAGATCACTCAGAAACTGCTCCTCGCAACACTCACGTTCCTAGTCGTCGCACCCACGACGGCTCTGGCCCAGGTCCAGCTTTACCGAAGCCTCGGGGCCGCATCCGGAGACTCCTTGGGCAAGAGCGTTTCGGGAGCCGGCGACATCAATGCCGACGGCGTTCCGGATCTGCTGATCGGTGCGCCGTACTCTGGTCTCGGTGCGCCGGTCGCCGGACAAGTGCAGGCGATCTCCGGAAAGACCGGCGCGCTGCTGCACACCTGGACCAGCACGTCGGTGGGTGAATATCTCGGCTGGGCCGTTTCGCCCGCGGGCGATTACAACCACGACGGAGTCAAGGACGTCGCGCTCAGTGCATTCGGAGCGTCGCCGAGCGGCGAAGTACGCGTCTATTCGGGCTCGACGGGTGCGCTGTTGCACACCGCCGTCGGCGGCCCGGGTGAAGCGATCGGCCGAGCGCTCGCTGGTGGCGACCTCAACGGCGACGGTTGGGGCGACGTCGCCATTGGCATCGCCAGCGCCACAGGCAGTGTGCGAGTCATCACGGCAAGTCCCGCGCACCTTGGAGTGCTCTACACGCTGAGCGGCGCAGCCGTCGGTGACATGTTTGGGCGCTCGGTCGCGACGACGAGCGACCTGAACGGCGACGGCCTCCCTGATCTGGTCGTCGGTGCGCCCGGGAACGATACCAATGGCCTGGACGCCGGCATGGTGCGTGCATTTTACGGCGGCACAGGCGCTGGCCCGCTGATCTGGACATGGTTCGGCGACGACCTCATCGACGGTCTGGGCGATTCGGTCGCCGGCGCGGGCGATGTGGACGGCGACGGTTTCGGCGACGTGATCGCGGGCGCGCCCTACTATGAAGTCGCGGGCTCCTACCGCGGTTACGCACGCATCTTCTCCGGTCGAACCGGCGCGGTGATTCGCACGTTGTACGGTGATCCGAGCTGGTACTACTTCGGTTCGGCGGTCGCGGGAGTGGGCGATCTCGACGGCGACGGCAAAGCTGAAGTCGCGGTCAGTTCGACGAGCGCTGGAGCGGCTCCGTTTACCTATGGAGCGGTGCGAGTCTTTTCGGGCGCCACCGGCGCGCCGAGCTACACGATTTACGGGGATACCTACGACTCGTTCGGCTTCGGCATCGCGCTGGCCTGTCCCGGCGATCTCAACGGCGACGGCAAGGGCGATCTGATGGTCGGCTCGAACGGCGACGCGGTCTACAGCGGATCCGCACACACGTTCCTGAGCGCATGCGCGGTCCCGACCGTCTACTGCGTCGCGAAGCCCAACGGACTGGGCTGTCTTCCGGCGATCGCGTTCAGCGGCGCGCCGAGTGTTTCAGTGGGCAACAACTTCACGATCTCCGCGAGCAACGTGCGCAACAAGAAGCCCGGCATCATGCTCTGGAGCCTCGGGGCCGCCGCGATCCCCTTCGGCGGCGGAACGCTGTGCATCGCGCCGCCGATCACGCGCACGCCCGGCCAGGACTCGGGCGGCTCACCGGTGCCGGCGAGCGACTGCAGCGGCCACTACGCATTCTCCTTCACGCACGGCTACATGACTTCGAAGGGCCTTGTCGCCGGCATGGCGGTCAAATCGCAATTCTGGTCGCGCGACCCCGGCTTCCCCGCGCCCAACAACATCGGGCTGACCGATGCGGTGAGCTTCGTCGTGTGTCCGTGAGCGGTGTCAGACACTCAAACACCCCAACCATTTCCTTTTCTTGTCAAGCTGCCTCGGGCGGGTCCCGTCAAGGCAAGAGGTCCGGGGGTTGGGTGTCTGTCAACCCGATTCCCTGTTTCGTTATT
>JANMRV010000540.1:0-1205 GCA_031388685.1 Planctomycetota bacterium | reverse complement strand
GCAACTTTTCCGGCGGGGAAGTACTCGTTCCAGCGCTTATCGACAAGCTTCGATGTTGCCTCGTCGCAGGAGAGTTCCTTGGGATACCAGGGCTTCATGCGCGCGTCGATCGCGATCGGCAGCGTGTGACTGGCGTGGTTGTGCACGAGTTCCGTTTTGGCTGCATGGATGTCCGCCGCCGGGTTGAAGCGCGTGAACGTCGACCACAAAAAGTTCATCGAGCTCTTGGCGGCCCGCTTGGCGTCGTCGCTGAGCACGATCAGCGGCCAGTCGCGAAACGCGACGTGCGCGGCGAGCGGGCCTGCCGCCTGCGGATCGCTTTCGTAGTCCCCGACTTCGAGCACCAGGCAGCCCGGTGAGAACACGCGCACGTCGCGCACCTGTGGCGGAGGAGTGCCATGGAATTCGCGCGGCAGCTCGCGCTTCTTCGCGCCGCAGCCGAGCAACACGCCCTTGCCACCCTCGTTGACACGCGGGCCCGAGTAATCGAGCGAATCCATCGACAGATTGGCGAACACGAACAGATCGGTGCGAAAGTCGGCGCGCTCGAGGATGTGCGTCAGCGTCGCCTTGAAGTCGCGCAGGTCGACATGCGAATCCGTGAGCAGCAAGAACTTGGTCAGCGAAAGCTGGCCCTCGCCGAGGATCCGGAACGCGCTCGACATCGACTCTTTCTTGTAGCGCTCGCGCACGACCGCGGAACTGAGCGAGTGATAGCCGGTTTCGCCGTAGCTCCAAAGATCCTGCACACCCGGCATCACCAGTGGGAAGAGCGGCGAGAGCAGTTCCTGAAGATAGTCGCCGAGGAAAAAGTCCTCCTGCCGCGGCTTGCCGACCACGGTCGCGGGGAAGATCGCATCCTTGCGATGGCACAGGCTCTTGCAGCTGAACAGCGGATAATCGTGTGTTTCCGAGTAATAGCCGTAGTGATCGCCGAAGGGCCCTTCGGGACGGCGAGCGTTCGGCGCGACTTCGCCGACCAGCGCGAACTCGGCGTCGGCGAACAGCGGCAGCGGGCCCGACGGATTTGTGGTCAGCGCGAGTTTGCGGCGCAACAGGAGACTTGCGAGCAGCACCTCCGGCACGTTTTCCGGCAGCGGCGCGATCGCCGAGAGCATCAAGGCCGGTGGCCCGCCGACGAAGATGTTGACCGGCAGCGCGCGCTGCATCGCTTCCGCCTCGCTCAAGTGAAAGCCGCCGCCCTT
>JANMRV010000531.1:0-1697 GCA_031388685.1 Planctomycetota bacterium | reverse complement strand
AAAGCGCCGGAGTCGAGGCTGGCTCGGTACTGTCGAATTCGCGCTGTTCACTTCGACTTGTTCGGCAGCACCGGAACCGTGAATGAGGTTCCTGACCAGACGCGTTGGCGCGCCACCACGAAGTCAGTCTCCTTCGCGGCGTAGATGCTCGGCACGAACTTCTGAGGGTTGCGGTCGATGAGCGGAAACCAGGTGCAGTGGATCTGGATCATGAGGCGATGGCCCTTCTTGAACGTGTGCAACACGTCCTGCAATCGCAGCTTGCACTCGGTCTCCTGGTCGGGCACGAACGGCCTGGGCTTCGAAGGATCCTCACGGAACCGTCCGCGCATCACTTCGCTGCGCACGAGCATCTGGAATCCACCGAGATGCTCGCCGGGACTGAGCGCGTCGGCATCCTTGGGATCTTGGGCGTCGGGCGGGAACTCGTCGATCAACTTGACGATCCAGTCGCTGTCGGTGCCGGAGGTCGACACTTGCAAGTCGGCGTCGAACGGCCCGGCGAGAGTCAGGTCAGCCGCGAGCGGAGCGCTGCGATAACACAGGACATCCGGACGCGTGGCGACGAATCGTTGATCGTCGGTCATGTACTCGCGGGTCATTCCTGTGGCGACGGAAGCCGTGAAGGGCACAGGGTGCGCGGGGTCGCTGGTGAATTCGTCGTATTTCCACACGGGGCTATCTCCCGAATGCCCGTCGTCGTATCCGCGGAAAACCTCGAACCCGGACGACAGCACGAACGGCTCCACCATCGCCTCCTTTGGCGGCCATGCGTCGAAGCTGCGCCAGACGTTTGCGCCGCTGTCGAACACATTGGCCTCCGCCGGCGCCGCGACCCGGGCTCCGTGCAGGTAGTGCTCGAAAAACGCGAGTTCCATGTCCTGGCGATAACGCACGCCCGTCTTCTCGCCGAAGCGAGCATTGCCGAGCCGATCGCCGTCCGCGCGCGACCAGCCGCCGTGCGCCCACGGCCCCATGACGAGCACGTTGTAGATGCCCGGATTCTGTTCTTCGATCGCGCGATAGGTGTTGAGCGCGCCGTACAGATCTTCGGCATCGAACCAGCCGCCGACCGTCATGACCGCGGGCGCGACGTGCTTCAGGTGCGGCAAGAGATTGCGCGCGCTCCAATACTCGTCGTAGTTCGGATGCGCGACGATGTCATTCCACATCGCGACTTCATTGTGGAACCATTTCTCGTTGACATTGGCCAGCGAGCCGAGTTCGAGGAAGAAGCGATATCCGTCCGGCGTGCCGTGCTCCAACTTGAACGAGCGCTGTTGCGTCGGCTCAGGGCGCGGACGGCCGAAGCCCGAGAGGAAATTGAAAGCATGCGGCAGGAACAGCGCGCCGTTGTGGTGGAAGTCGTCGTACCACCAGTCTGCGATCGGAGCCTGCGGCGAAACGGCCTTCAACGCCGGATGCGCGTCGATCATTCCGGCCGACGCGTAGAAACCCGGATAGCTGATGCCCCACATGCCGACGTTGCCATTGTTGCCGGGCAAGTTCTTGACCAGCCAGTCAACCGTGTCGAAGGCGTCGCTCGCTTCGTCGATCTGCTCGGGCTTCGTCTTGCCTTCGATGTGCGGTCGCATATCGACGAAGCTGCCTTCGCTCATGTACGCGCCGCGCACGTCCTGAGACACGAAGGCATAACCCTTGTCGAGGAAGAGTTTGCTCGGGCCGAGATTCTCGGC
>JANMRV010000505.1:0-2944 GCA_031388685.1 Planctomycetota bacterium | reverse complement strand
AGCGCGTGGATGTTGTCGAAGTAACCGTCGGCTGGATTGGTCAGCCGATTCAACTCCGTATTGAAGTCGCCATTTTCGGGATAGCCGGTGAGCTCTTCTTGGTGCACGAGCCGCAGCCGCTGCACCACCTGGCTGTTCGCGTAGGCCTGATTGGTCTCCAGCACGGCCAGGTCGATCAGACTCTCGATCGCCACGGTTCCGCCGGCGTTCTGACTCGCGAGCGGCGTGTAGACGACCATCACGTCGATCGTCGGATTGGGATTCGAGAGGTAACCGCCGGCTCCCTGTCCCGGAGGCGCAGCGATTTCACTGACGGCCTGTGCCTGCGTCGTGGCGCACGGCGGAAAGAGATTTTCATCGACGCGCGCGACGCGGTGCCAGCCTGCGCCGGCCCAGTTGAGCTTGTACAGCCGCGCGCCGTCGCGAACGGTTCCGGTCACGACTTCTCCGCGTTGCACGAAGATCACCTGACTCTGCGGCGCGCCGTCCAAGGAACCGCTGAACGCGATCGCTCCAGAAGCCAGTGCCGCGCGCGTTTCAAAGCGCGCGTTCTCGCGCACACCGCTCTCGAGGTCGAGTGCCAGCACGAGCGGGTGCAGCGCATCGATCGGCGCGGCAGAAAGCAGTTCGCTGCGAACGCCGACCAGGCTCTCGGAGGCGAACGTCGGATCGGGACTGACCGCGGAGAGCGCGTCTTGGGGCGCGGCAAGGAACAGGGGCTCGGGCGCCGGTTGCTGCGACAGGGCAAAGGCGCAGGGCAGGACGAGGAACAAGGACGCCGCGAAGACAGTTCGTGCCATGCATCCCTTCTACACCCGCGCGCGCAACCTGGGAACCCCGCGGTTGTCGCGCCGCCGCCTGGGGGCCATCATGGGCTGAATGGATGCTCGCTCGTCCTCCGATCAGTTCCTGACGACGCAATGGAGCGTCGTGCGTGCGGCGAGCGGCCAGAATCCCGAGCTTGCGCACGCTGCATTGACCGCGCTGTGCAAGACCTACTGGTATCCGCTGTATGCCTTCGTGCGCCGCAAGGGCGTGGGTGCCGAGGATGCAGAAGATGTCGTGCAGGGATTCTTCGAGCACGTGCTGACGAATCAGGATTTCGCGCGCGTCGCTCCGGAGAAGGGCCGCTTTCGCTCCTTCCTGCTGGCCTGCATCCAGAATCACATGGCCAATGTCCGCGACGCCGCGAACGCACAGAAACGCGGCGGCGGGCAGGCGCCGCTCGACATTGACTTTGCCGATGCCGCTGCGCGATTCGGCCTCGAGGCCAGCAGCGAAGATCCCGATCGAATGTTCGAGCGGGCCTGGGCTCTCGCCTTGCTCAATCGCTCGCTGACCGGACTCGAGCAGGAGTACCGCGCCTCGGATCGCGGCGCGCTGTTCGAAGTCCTGAAGCCCGAGCTGACCGGTGGAGTGGGGGAATCGTACGCGCAGTACGCGGCGCGCCTGGGTTCCAACGAAGGCGCCGTCAAGGTCGCCGTTCATCGCCTGCGCAAGCGCTACCGTGAACGCCTGCGCGCTGAGATTGCACAGACCGTGGCCGATGAGAGCGAAATCGAGGCCGAGATCGCCGACCTGTTCAGCGCGCTCGCCCCCTGAGGGCAAGAGTTTTTGGGGAACACCCCTGTAACCTCCGCGCTCGGTTGCTTTTCATGCCCGCAGATCCAGGTCTACTGATGACAACACTCACCTGTCCCCGCTGCGGCAGCGCACTCAGCCAAGATCGAGCCTTGGGCCTCTGCCCGCGCTGTCTGCTCGAAGCCGCCGGCGCGCAGGCCTCGCAGCCCGAAGTCGTCGTGACCCACCACGAATCGCGCCGCCCGACCGCGCCGACGATCGAACAACTGGCGCCCTTCTTTCCTGGTCTGAAACTGGACTGTTTGATCGCCGTCGGCGGCATGGGCGCGGTCTACAAGGCGACGCAGACAAGCCTCGGCCGCACGGTCGCCCTGAAGATCCTGCACGGCGAAATCGCCAGCGAGCCGGGCTTCGCCGATCGATTCCAACGCGAAGCCCGCACGATGGCGACGCTCTCGCATCCGGGCCTGGTCGCCGTGCACGATTTCGGCCAGGCCGGTCCCTACTTCCACTTCGTGATGGAGTTCGTCGACGGGGTCAACCTGCGCCAGATGCTGCGCGCGAAGACGTTGACGCCGGAAATTGCGCTGCGCATCGTGCCGCAGATCTGCGAGACGCTGCAGTACGCCCACGATCGCGGCGTCGTGCACCGCGACATCAAGCCGGAAAATATCCTCGTCGAGCGCGGCGGTCGCGTGAAAGTCCTCGATTTCGGCCTGTCCAAGATGGTCGGCAAGGACCCGGATCGGCCGGTGCTCACGCGCACGGACCAGGTCATGGGCACGCCGCACTACATGGCTCCCGAGCAGTGGGAAAAGCCGCTGACCGTCGATCACCGCGCGGACATCTACTCGCTGGGCGTGGTCTTCTACGAGTTGTTGACGGGTGAGCTGCCGCTCGGCCGTTTCGCGCCGCCTTCGCGCATCGTGCACATCGACGTGCGGCTGGACGAAGTCGTGCTGCGCACGCTCGACAAGGAACCGATGCTGAGATATCAGCATGCGAGCGATCTTGGGAGCGCTGTCGAGCACATCAGCGCGACGGAAGCCGCGCCGGTTCCGCCGATTCCAGACCCTGGCGTGCCTGCACCGGCGCCCGAAATTCGCGTGCCGTCGCACGCTGCCCATGCGATCAAGCCCGGGCCGCCCGTGGCGACAACACCAAAGCTCGGCGAACGCTCCACGCGCAAGACGGTTCGCGGCGCCGAGCGTCTGCCTGGTCTGATGATCAGCCTGATCGTTTTCTACGGCTTGAGCCTGATCCTGATGATCCTGCTCTTGCTGAACATGTGGTAGCCCGTTCCTGCAATCCCTCTTCGTAAGCAAGTCGAGTCATGAACAACACTCTGCAATCTCTGGGCGCC